>NZ_JBHTWX010000154.1:0-15830 GCF_042792155.1 Kitasatospora sp. NPDC056651
GGGCGCTCTTCGAGCAGGGGCTGCGGGCGCAGTTGGTGTTCTTCCAGCACGACGAGGTGATCGTGCACTGCCCGGCCGGGGAGACCGAGGCCGTCGCCGAGGCGATCCGCGCGGCGGGCTCGCGGCTGCCGGCCGGACCGAGTCGAACACCTGCCGTACCTGATGGAGCGTCAGGTCGGTGGGTTGCCGCAGACAGCCCGTCATTTCGACCACCACCTTGCGGTCCGCGCCGACGATGGCCCGGACGCCGACCAGCTCGCGGGTGGCACCGAGGATCGCGCAGCTCTCGTCGAGGCCGGAGTCGGTGAGTTCGGGCACGGTCACGGCGACCTTGTCGGCCAGCGTCTGGTCGTCGAGCAGCCGGAAGACGAGGACGGCGTCGCCGACGAGCAGCGGCCCGGAGGGCGTACAGCTGGCGGCCGCGCAGGGCGAGCCCAGCGGCCGGGTGCCGAGGTAGCCGAACCGGCGTTGCGGGTCGACGGCGGGGGCGGCCCGGCTCTGCCAGCCCTCCGGGACGTCGACGGCCATCTCCGGGAACACCGGGAAGGTGACCCGCGCCGTTGCCGGCGCTGTTGCCGATGCCGATGCCGATGCCGATACCGCCGCCGACACCGGAGCCTGGGCGGACGCGGCCGGCCCCAGTCCCGTCCCCCGCCCCGGTGCGGGGGCGAGCGCGGGAGCGGCGGCCAGCACGGCGGCGGTGAGGCCGGCCGTCAGCCCGGCCGCCAGCGCGACGGCCCGCCGCCGGCGCCTGGCCCGCTCGACCCGGGCGAGCACCCGGTCCATCCGGTCGTCCGGGGCGTCCAGCACCGGGACGGCCCGGTGCAGCAGGACCCGCAGCTCCTCCTCGTCGCTCCCGCCGTCCACCGGTCCGTCCGGGCCGATCAGGTCAGTTCCACGCACGGCGTCCTCCGTCCAGCAGGAGTTCCCGGGCCGGCAGCCGGCCGCGCAGCGCCGCGAGCGCCCGGTGCGTCTGGCTCTTGACGGTGCCCGTGCTGCAGCGCAGGATCTCGGCGGTCTCCTCGACGCCGAGGTCCTCGAAGAAGCGGAGCACCACCACCGCGCGTTGACGCGGTGGCAGCGACCGCACGGCCTCGGCGACCACCTGGCCGAGCACCACCTCGTCGTACGGGTCCACGCCCGGCGGCGGCTCCGGCAGCTCCCCGTGCGGCAGCTCCCCGGTCCAGCGGCGCCGCCACCGGGAGACGTGGCAGTTCACCAGCACCTTCCGCAGGTACGCCTCGGGCCGGTCGGGGGCGATCCGCCCCCACTTGGGCCACACTTTGGCGAGCGCGGTCTGCAGCAGGTCCTCGGCCTGGTGCGGGTCGCCGGTCAGCAGCCAGGCCACCCGCAGCAGCTTCGGCCCGCAGGCGGCCACGAACTCCTCGAAGTCCGGCGGTGTCGCGTTCGTCATCCTGCCGCTGCCCCCACCATGGTGCCCGTGTCGATCCTGTCCGGTGCGGCGGCCGGTCGGGCCGCGGTCTCGTCGTTTGTCTCACGGCACCTTGACGCGGTGGGGGGCGGACGGGGTTGCCCGCCGGACTCCGAAGAGGTCAGAGCGTGGTGAGCAGCGTCCCCTCGTAGGCCAGCCACTGGGCGAACGCGTGCAGTCCCTTGGCCTGTTCGGTCGCCGCCGTCCAGCCGGGCGGGCGGGGGCCGGCCGCGAGTTCGGGCCGGGGGGCGGGGAGTCCGGGCGCCGAGGGTTCGGCCCGTACCGGCACCGGGCGGACCGCCGCGTGCACGGCCTGCGCCACCGCGCCGACCGTGGTGGGCTTCTCGTCGGCGACGGTCAGGGCGTGGGTGGCGGGCCGGGTGCGGAGCACCGCCGCCACGGCGTCGGCCAGGTCGTCCACGTACACGGGGGAGACCTCGGCTTCCGGGTCCCCCTGGACGACCACCGGCCGGCTGCGCAGGGCGTCCCAGACCATGCGCCCGATGGGCGTCTCCCGGGAGCAGCCCGGCCCGTACAGTTCGCCCACGGTCAGGGTGTAGGGCTTCGGGTCGTCGAGCGGGCGGACGGTCAGCGTGCCGCCCGAGGCCGGCCCGCGCAGGCCGGTCAGGTCGAGGACGGCGTCGGGTGCCCCGTCCTCGGTCAGGTCGGCGAGCCGCCGGACGAGGTGCTCGCCCAGCGGCGTCGCCCCGCCGCGCACGGTGAGGCCGGCGCGTGGCCGGGAGCGGCCGGCGGACGGCCGGTCGGCGGCCTCGCGCCCGGCGGCCAGCGCGCGGCGCGCCACGTCCGCCAGGGCCTCGCGGCGTTCGGCGATCCGCTCCTCGGTGCTGGTGTTGCTGATGCCGCCGGGCCCGATCGTCGCCATCGCCTCGGCGTACACCTCGGGCCGCTCCAGTGGTCCTTCGGCGGTGCCCAGGCCCCGGCGGGCGGCCTCGTGGCCCATGGCGAGGGCGGTGAGCCAGGTCCCCCGGACGTCCGGGGCGTCGGCCTCGGGACCGGGCGGGGTGAACAGCGAACCGGGCAGGCCGAGGCCGCGCAGGTACTGCTCGCTGTCCATGTGCAGCCACCGCTCGGGGCCCGGGCCGGGGACCCGCACCGCGCAGCGGGCGATGCCGTACTTGAAGAAGGGCAGCACCGTCAGGCCGGTCAGCCGGGTCCCCTCGTCGCCGGGCCGGTCGTCGGGCAGGAAGCAGACCGACCGGCGGGGCCCCCGGAAGGCGTTTCCCGAGATCGAGCCGCGGTCCTCGTGCTCGGCGAGGTTGGGGACGGAGACGTAGCGGGGGACGCCGTTCTCGGTGAGGTAACGGTGCATCAGGATGTCGTCGGGCCAGGCGTTCAGGCGTTGCCGTCCGTAGTGGACGAAGCCCTCGGCGACGGCTCGGGGCAGCACGATGGCGACGCAGGGGAAGTACTCGTTGACCGCGCCGACCCAGCGGGCACCGGCCATGGCGCCGAACCGGATCGCGGCGCCGTTGCGGGAGTCCCACAGGGCGAACAGGGCCAGCGCCGCGTCCGGCATCGCGTCAATGGCGAGACGGACCCGTTCGAAGAACGATTCGGACAACAACATGTCGTCCTGTACGACCAGTTGATGGGTGGCTCCGTCCTCGACGGAGTCCCAGGCGGCGAGCGCCGTGCGCAGCACCGAGGGGGTGCCGGTCGGGTCCGGGTCCATCACGACGCGCAGTGCTCCGGGCGGCGCTGCCTGGGCCATCCGCTCGGCGGCCCGTAGACGCTTGGGGTGGGTCATGACCACTCCGCTGAGCTGATGGCTCGTCACGTGATTTCCCTCTCTACGGTGGGGCGTGGGTGACTTGACGGCATTCGTGGAACACCGGGCTATTACGGGTGCCACTGATTCCGGACAGTACGGATCACGCCGAGAGCTGGCAAGAGTGCCGAATTAGCACTGGCGGAACGGTTGGTGCGACACGGATGCTGGGCTGGCACGCCGCCTTCAGTGTGAAGCCTGGGGCTGTCTGTGAGTGCGCATCCCGAATTCGCCGTCTTTACGGAAGGGACACCCATGTCCACTGGATCGTCTGTGCCGTTGAACGAAGCCGAAACCGACGGCGTGGAGAGCGTCGAATCCCGGTTGGAGAAACTCCGCGACGCCCGCGTCGTCGTGACGGGAGGCGGGGGCCTGGTCGGCAGCCGGCTCACCGCCCTGCTGTGCCGGGCCGGTGCCGACGTGGCCGTCCTGGACCGGATGGACGCCTACCCCGAGTCCGGCCACTCGCTCTTCGGAGTGGAGAAGAGCGAGGCCAGGCTCGTCGTCGGCGACATCTGCGACCGCGAGGTGGTCGCCGGGCTGGTCCGGGAGGCCGACTTCGTGGTCCACGCGGCCGCCTACGCGGACGTGGCCGCCTGTACCCGGAACCCCGACATCGCCTTCCGGGCCAATGTCCAGGGCACCCAGATCGTCCTGGAGGAGGCGCTGCGGTCGGACGTCCGCCGACTGGTGCTGGTCTCCTCGGCGTCCGTGTACGGCGACGGCCCCACCGATGAGCCCGGGCCGCACGTGTTCCACGAGGACCAGGCGCTGTTCCCGCTGTCGGTGTACGCGAACGGCAAGTTGTGGGCGGAGCACCAGGCCCGGCTGATGCTGGGGGCCGCGGGCGGCTGCGAGTACGCGATCGTCCGGTACTTCTCGGTGTACGGGGAGCCGCAGATCCCGAAGCCGGGCAGCCACTCCTGGATGGTCCCCTGGCTGTCCCTCCAGGCCAAGCTGGGCCGCCCGATGCGGTTGAACGGGGGCGGCGTCCAGGTGCGTGACATGGTCCACGTCGAGGACATCGCCGCGGCGACGGCGCTCGCCCTCGTGGAGGAGGGAATGGCGGGCCAGACGGTGAACGTCGGCACCGGGCGCCCGACGTCCATCCGGGAGGTCGCGGACCTGCTGATGCCCTACTTCCCGGACGCGCGCCGGATCGTCACCCCGCGCCCCGAGGGCGACCCGCTCGGCGGGTACGCCTCCACGGAGCGCTGCCGGGAGCTGCTGCGCTGGCAGGCCGCGATCACCGTGCCGCAGGGCGTCGAGCGGTACGTGCGGTGGCTGGAGGCGACGCCGGAGGCGGTCCCGCGCTGGCTGACGGAGGAGAGCGCGTGACAGTCTGTGGCCCCGTGGACGTCCGCCGTGCGGCGGGCGCGGGAGGAGGTGGTGCGGGTATGGGATACGTCGGGTCCTACGTGTGGTCGCTGCGTCAGAAGGTGGGCGGCCGGAGGCTGTTGTTGCCGGGGGCCCAGGTCCTGCTGATCGACGGGGACGGCCGGGGGCTGTTCCAGCAGCGGGTCGACAACGGCGTGTGGGAGCTGCCGGCGGGCGCCTGCGAGGAGGACGGGGGCTTCGCCGACGCCGCCGTCCGGGAGGTCGCGGAGGAGACCGGGCTGCGGGTCGAGAAGGAGGACCTGGTGGCCTTCGGGTCGCTGTCCGACCCGGCGGTGCACACGCTGACCTACCCGAACGGGGACGTCAACCACTGCTTCGCGCTCTGCTTCGTGGCCCGGCGCTGGTCCGGGGAGCTCGCCCCGGGGGCGGACGAGGTGCGCCGGGCGGAGTTCCGTCCGCTGGGTGACCCTCCCGCGCCGCTGCACCCGCCCACGCGGGTGGTGCTGTCGATGTACCAGGCGTTCGTTGCCGACGGAAGGTTCCAGGCGAAGTGAGCGACGTGCAACAGATCCGGGCGGCGGTGTCCTGCCGGGCGTGCCTGTCGGGGGAGGACCTGGACTGGCTGGGCGGCGGCCGCTCGGTCAGTCTGGCCCTCGACCTGCCGACCACGGTCGAGATCGTGCCCGGCGCACCGCCGGAGACGGCGGAGGACGGCTGGCCGGTCCAGGTGTGGGCGTTCCTGCGTGAGCGGCTGCCCGGGCTGGCGGCTACCCCGCCGGGCGTCCGCGTCCACAGCGAGGCGCCCTCGGCGAGCGGGCTGTCCTCGTCCACGGCGCTGATCGTGGCGCTGTTCCGGGCGTTCGCCGAGGCGGGCTCGCCGGACGGCGAGCGGGTGCCGGACGGCTTGATCGTCCAGTGGGCGTACGAGTTCGAGTTCGAGCGCTTCAACGGCGGCGGCATGGACCACCTGGCCGTCGCCGAGGGCGGCGCGCTGCTGATCGACGGCCGGGAGCGGGGGTTGCCGGTCGTCCTGGAGCGGCTGGAGTTCCCGGAGGACTGGCGGGTGGTGGTGGTCGACTCGGGCACCCGGAAGAACACCGGCGACCACATCCGTACGGTCCGGGCGCAGCTGGCGGGCGGCGATCCCGCCCTGGCGGCGTACCGGGCCGAGGCCGACCGGGCGTCGGCCGAGGCGTGGGCGGCGCTGCGCGGGCGCGACCACGAGGCGCTGGGCGCGGCGATGGCCCGGGCGCACGCGGCGATGCGCGACCACCAGGGCATGTCGACCCCGCTCCTGGAGGCGCTGCGGTCGCTGGCGCTGGACGTCGTCGGCCTGCCGCTGAAGCTCAGCGGGGCCGGCGGTGGCGGCTCGTTGGTCGGGGTGTGCCCCGAGGCCAACGCGCCCGCGGTGGCGGCCCGGCTGGCCGACGCGCTGCGCGAACCGTTCCCCCGGGCACGGGTGATCCCCACCCGGGCGGCCGCTGGGAAGCGGGGCGCCCGGGTGGGGACCGGGGTCGGCGTCAGCGCGGACTGACGGTCACAGGAACGGGTCGTAGTCCTCCGTCTGGGGGACTGCGCCCGTTCCCTGCGCTATCTGCGCCAGTTCCAGGTTGGAGCGGTGCCGGGCGCAGTGGAAGCGGCAGTCCCGGCTCGGGTCGATGATGCCGCGGTCCGAGTTCTTCCAGATGTCGACGAGGCTGTCGGTGACGGCGTCGCCGATCCGGGCCATCGGGCTGCCCCGGTGGTAGGCGCACACGTACACGCCGGACGGGGTGACGAGCGTCCGCAGCTCGGCGACCTGGCACCGGTGGTAGTCCTTGGGCTGGATGGGCCCGGTGTGCCGGCGCAGCGAGGTGAGCGTGGAGGAGTTGATGAGCTGGAAGGTGTCGCTCTGCAACTTCTCGGCGGCTTCGGCGAGTTGCTGGTCGACTGATTCGAGGATGCCCTGCGACACCTGGATGACGTGGTGCTCGTCGTCGAACATGGCCTTGGTCTCGAAGTAGTCGCAGCCGATGTCGTGGGCGAGCTCGGCGGCGCGCAGGACCTCCGTGTGGTTGGTGACGAAGCGGCCGTCCGGCTCCTGGCGGGTCATCACCAGGAAGGAGTAGCCGAGGGAGCCGGTCTTCGCCTCGGCGAGCAGCCGCATGTTCGCGACCACCTTGTCGAAGACGCTGCGGCCCTTGCGGTCGGGGCGGAAGAGACCGTAGGTCTCGGCGGTGCCGGCGTCCATGGAGACCCGGACCCAGCTGGCGTAGCGGGCGAGTTCGTCGAGGTTCTTGTCGATCATGGTGCCGTTGGTGACGACCCCGATGGCGATCCCGGCCTCGCCGAGGATCCGCAGGACCCGGCGGGTGCCGCGGTGGGCGAGCGGTTCGCCGCCGCCGATGAGGACCACGCCCCGGACGGACATGGAGACGAGCTCCTCGGCGAGCGCGGCCAGCCGCTCGGGGGTGAACCGGCCCTGGTTGAGCAGCTTCCCGCTGATGCACTCGGGGCAGGCGAGGTCGCAGAAGGTCGTCGGGTCGAGGTCGACGATCAGGGGTGCCTCGGACGGGTCGCCGGAGGCGGCTTGCAGGATGCGGGGCCAGCCCGCGGGCTGGTACAGCTTGGAGACGAGATCGAGACGATCATGCGTCACGGAGTCCTCCTGAGGACGTGAAAGGGGTGCCGCCGACCGGGTCGGCGCCTTCCGTGTTCGGGTCAGCCCTTGACGGCGCCGGCGGCGAGGCCGGACGCGATCCTGCGCTGGACGATGAGGAAGAAGACGACGACCGGCAGGGCGGTCAGCGTGGCACCCGCCATGAGACCGCCGTAGTCGGTCCCGAAGCTGGTCTGGAAGGAGACCAGCCAGATGCTGACGGTCTGTTTCTTCGGGCTGGACAGCAGGACGTAGACGAGGACGTACTCGTTCCACGCCTGGACGAGCGCGAAGACCGAGGTGGCGACGATGCCGGGCGCGAGCAGCGGGAGTACCACCCGACGGAACGCGCCGAGGCGGCCGCACCCGTCGACCATGGCGGCCTCCTCCAGTTCCACCGGTACCCCGGCGATGAACCCGCGCAGCATCCACACCGTGAACGGCAGGGTGAACACCAGGTAGGTGATGATCACCCCGGCGATGCTGTCGGTCATCCCGACGTCGTTCAGCAGCAGGTACACCGGGATGATCAGGGCGGTGAGCGGGACCATCTGGACGACGAGGATCACCACCACGAACGCCCGGCGGCCCAGGAACCGGAAGCGGGCCAGGGCGAAGGCGGCCAGGGTGCCGACGAGCAGGGACACCAGTACGGTGCCGACGCCGATGACGACGCTGGACTGCACGTTGTCCCAGAAGGTCTCGCTGTTCAGGGCCCGGGTGAAGTTGGCCAGCGTGGGCTGGCCCGGCCAGAAGTGCGGTGGCAGGCTCAGGATCTCGGTGGCCGGCCGGAACGCGGTGAGCACCATCCAGTAGACGGGGAAGCCGACCACCGCGGCCACGACCAGTCCCAGCAGGTCGTGGCCCAGCGACCTGCGTCGCCTCATTCGATCTCTCCCGTCCTGAGCATCTGGCGCAGATAGACGACCGACCCGGCGAGCAGCAGCACGACGGTCACCAGCGCGATCGCCGCACCGGTGCTGTAGCGGTTGACGGCGAACGACTCGATGAAGGAGTAGATGCCGAGCAGGTAGTACTCCCGCTCGGGCTGGCCGCCGCGCATGAGCCAGATCTGGTTGAACACGCCGAAGTTCCAGATGGCCATCAGCGTGGTGACCATGAGCAGGACCGGCCTGATCACGGGGATGGTGACGTGCCGGAAGACCTGGAAGGGCCGGGCGCCGTCGAGCACCGCGGACTCCTCCAGCTCCGGCGGGACCTGCGCCAGCGCGGCCCGGAGGGTGATCGCCGCGAACGGCAGCGATCCCCACACCACGACCGCGACGATGACGCCGAAGCCCTCCCAGGGGTTGGTGAACCAGTTGTGCTTGGCCAGGTCGACCCCGGGCAGCCGGGACAGCGTCCAGTTCACCACGCCGTAGTCGGCGTCGAAGAGCCAGCGGAAGATCGACGCGGCGACCATGGCGGGCATCGACCACACCGTGACCAGCACGCCCGCGATGACGGCGCGCACCCACGGGGAGACGCGGTGCATCAGCATCGCGGTGAACAGCCCGCAGGCCACCGTCAGGGCGACGCTCACGGCGGTGAACAGCAGGGTGCGGAACACCACCGTCCAGAAGAACCCGTCACCGAGGATCCGCCGGAACTGCTCCAGGCCGGCCCACGGCGGCGTCGCACCGCTGAACAGCTGTTCGCGGGTCATGTCCTGGAAGGCGAGCACGACCATGTCCACCAGCGGGTAGCCGAGGACGAGGACGAGCGCGATGACGGTCGGGCCGATCAGCAGGTACGGCAGCAGCGGTGACCGCCGCCGCCGGACCCGGTCACCGCTCATTGATCACGGCGTCGATCCGCTTGTCGGCGTCCTTGGTGGCGTCCTGTACCGAGGCCTTGCCGTTGGCGATCCGCTCCAGCATCTCGGGAAGGATGTTGGACTTCTCCACCGACGTCCAGCCGGGTGCGAACGGGGTCATCCAGCCGCCGGTCTGGGCCGCCTGGGCGGCCGGTCCGTTGATGCCGCCGGCGGCGACCTCGGCCATCTGGGTGGTGTTGTTGGGCAGGGTGTTGGCCGCGATCAGCGCCTTCTGCGAGTCCCGGTCGGTGAACATCTTGATCCAGTCGGCGGCCAGGTCCTTGCGGGAGGACTTGGCCGGAACGGCCAGGGTGGAGCCGCCGAGGAACGGCGGCAGGAGCTTCCCGGACGGGCCGGGGAAGGGGAAGGTGTCGAACTTGCCCTTCAGCTTCGGGTCTCCGCCGACGCCCGGGTCGACGGCGGAGTCCGCCTCCCAGGTGTTGCCGTAGAAGACGCCGACGTGGCCCTGGCCGACGACGGCCGGCTCGTCGCTGTTGTCCTTGGCACGGTCACCGACGTAGTAGGAGTCGATCAGCCGCTTCCACTCGGTGAGACCGGCGACGGAGGCGGGGGAGGAGAGCGAGGCCTTCCAGCGGTTGCCGTCCTTCACCGCGATCTCGCCGCCGGCGTCCTTCACGAAGGCCATGGCGGCGTACCAGTAGCGGCCGGGCATGTAGAAGGAGGAGAAGTTCGGGTCGCCGGCACCGAAGGTGTTCTTCAACTTGTCGAGCGCGGAGGTCAGATCGGCGTAGGTCTTCGGGGCCCCGGGGACGCCGGCCTGGGTGAAGAGGTCGCTGCGGTAGACGCCGACCCGGGCTCCGACGTAGTAGGGCACGCAATAGGTCTTGCCGTCGCTGCGACAGGCGTCGGCCAGGGCCGGCAGCCAGGCGTCCGACTGGTCGTAGTGGGCCGGGTCGATCGGCGCGAAGGCGTTGTTGACGATGTAGTTGGTGGTCTCGCTGTTGCCCATCTCCACCACGTCGGGCACGTTCTTCCCGGCGAGGACGGCGTCCAGCTTCTGGTTCTTGGTGGGCCACTGCTGGTACTGGACCTCGACCTGGACGCCGGGGTGCGCCTTGGTGAAACGGTCATTAGTGGACTGGACCAATTGTGGCCAACTCTCCTGGGCGTCCACGGCCAGCCAGACGGTCAGCTTGCCGCCCGAATCGGAGCCTCCGCCCGAGCTTCCGCCGCATCCGGCGGCGGCCAGGGACAGGAGTAACGCCAGTACAGCAGGGCGACTGGACATGCGAATGGTCATGGGGGTCTCCAAGTTCGCTATGGGGGTGGTCTTCTGACTACCCATCTGATCACTCGCAGTAGCAGAGGTATAGACATTCGGCCGGAAGATGACGTTCAGCGTCCCACGGAGGGTGCAGTGCCTTGACTACTCCTGGGTCGCACGAGCAGGTTGGGCCTCTGCGATACCCACGTGACCCCGATGCGAAGGGCTTGTACGTGACCGAGCAGACGACTGCCGCGCCCGATGTGACTTCCGAGACCGACCGTCCGGTGCGGGTCAACGCCTGGAACGGCTGGGACCCGCTGCGCCATGTGATCGTCGGGCGCGCCGAGGGCACCGTGGTCCAGGCCCCCGAGCCCGCCGTCCGCCGGGACTACCCGGACGACGGCTTCCCGCTGGGCACCTTCGGCCCGATGCCCGAGGACATGGTCGCCGAGGCGGAGGAGCAGCTCGACGACTTCGCCGCGATGCTCCAGCGCCGCGGCATCCGGGTGGACCGCCCCACCCCGATCGACTTCAACCAGCAGGTCAGCACGCCCGAGTGGACCCAGGACTCCATGTTCGGCTGCATGCCGCCCCGGGACATCCTGCTGACCGTCGGCAACGAGGTCCTGGAAGCGACCATGTCGTACCGCAGCCGCTGGCACGAGTACCTGGCCTACCGCCCGCTGCTGCAGAACCTCTTCGACTCCGACGAGCGCATGCGCTGGGAGGCCGCCCCGAAGCCGCGGCTCAGCGACGCCTCGTACAACACCGAGTTCTGGGACACCTACAACGACCTGCCGACCGACGTGCAGCTGGCCCGGGTCCGCGACTACGACCTGGTGCTGACCGAGGCCGAGCCCCTGTTCGACGCGGCCGACGTCGCCCGCTTCGGCAAGGACCTGTTCGTCCAGCTGTCCTTCGTCACCAACAAGAGCGGCTACCAGTGGCTCAAGCGCCACTTCCCCGACCACCGGGTGCACGCCGTCACCTCCACCAACACCCACCCGCTGCACATCGACGCCACCTGGGTGCCGCTGCGCCCCGGCCTGGTGCTGCACTGCGGCGAGCGGCTGGCGGACGCCGAACTGATGGAGTTCTTCCGGCTCAACGACTGGGAGATCATCGAGGCGGTGCAGCCCGCGAGCTGGGACCACCCGCCGAAGCTGTCGTTCTGCAGCCCGTGGCTGGCCGGCAACATGCTCAACCTCGACGAGAACACCCTGTGCATCGAGGAGAAGGAGGTCAAGCTCTCGGAGCAGCTGTCCTCCTACGGCTTCGAGATCGTGCCGGTGCCGTTCCGGGCGGTCGGGCCGTTCGGCGGCGGTCTGCACTGCGCGACGGTCGACATCGAGCGGGAGGGCACGCTCCAGGACTACTTCCCGCGCCGGCACGGCCGTTACTGAGGACGGTCGGGTGTCCCGGGTACTGCCGCCGGAGGTCCGTGCCGTCGTCTTCGACTTCTACGGAACGCTGGCGCGGATGGTCGAACCGCTGCCGCCCGACCACCGTGCGATCTTCGAACGCCGGGGTCTCGCCGCCCAGGGCGCCCGCTGGGGCGACCAGTGGGCGGTGGGCCCCGCCGAGGGGGAGGAGCACGCGGTCCACTCCGTCGGTGAACTCACCTACCACCATTGGGAGTTGGAAAGGCTACGGCGTAGGGCGCGGTCCTGCGGGGTGCCGGAGGGCGAGCTGGACGGCCTGGTCGGGGAGATCGACCGGGCCATGAAGGCCGTCCGGCTGGAGCTCTTCGACGACGTCCGTCCCGTCCTCGCGGAGCTGCGCGACCGGGGACTGCGGGTCGGGCTGTGCTCCAACTGGTTCTGGAACCTGGAGGATTGCGTCGAGGAGGTCGGCCTCGGCCCGGCGGTCGACTTCGTCGTCGGCTCCGCCCGGGCCGGGGCGCGCAAGCCGCACCCGCTGATCTACCGGGTCCTGCTGGAGCGGTGCGCCCTGCCGCCCGGTGAGGTGCTGTTCGTCGGCGACATGTGGGCGCCCGACGTCATCGGCCCGCTCGACGCCGGGATGCGGTCCGTCCACCTGTGCCGGCCGGACCCGGCGGTGCGCGGATCCGAGCCGCCCCTGCCGAACGGGGCGGTCCGGATCCGCGGACTGCGGGAGTTGCTCACGGACGCGCCGTACGGTGCCGCAACCGCTCCAGGAGGTTGCGGGTGATCCGCACGACACCGGCGTCCTGCTCGTGACCGCAGACCACCGGCCAGTCGGTGGTGCCCGCGGTGAACACGGTGCCGCCGGCGGTGTGGATCCCCATCGTCGCGGCCCTCGGGGAACGGCCCGGCTCACGGGCCGGGCCGTTCCAGTGGCTCCACTTGAAGTCGTGGAAGTCCTCGTGGACCGGTTCGAGGACGTAGATGCCGAGGATGAGGAACGAGTCGGGGGTGCCGTCCTCGCCGGTCGCGCGGGCGACCCCGTCGGCGTCCCGGGTGTAGTCGGCGCCGTCGCACTCGTACCCGACGAGCGGGGTGCCCGCGCCGAGCCGGTCGGGCTCGCCGCCGTCGGAGCCGTCGCGCAGCCCGGTGCCGGCGAAGACCCAGTGGTCGGCGTGCTGCACGGTGTACCCGTCGCGCGGACGGTCCCCGGGCCATCCGGTGCTGCTCGCCCACATTCCGCCGTTGCGGAAACTCACCCCGGTGAGGGAGTTCTCCGGGCGGCCGACCCCGTCGGGCGCCGGGGGCCACCACTGGTCGGTCGCCGGAAGGTGCGGATAGTCGTCGCCCACGTGGTGGTCGGTGTCGGAGACGAAGGCGGTGTTCCGGTCGGTCACATGAATTCGCCACCAACAGGTGTTGGCGCTCAGGAAGGCGATGTTCCCGCCGTCCCGGACGAATCGCTCGGCATGGGCGCGCATCGCGTCGCTCCAGTATTCGTCGTGGCCGACGCTGAGCAGAAGACCGTACGAGGACAGCAGTTCCGGGTCCTCGTGGAGGTCGAGATCGGTGCAGAATTCGACCGGATAGTCGTTGCGTTCCAGCCAGGCTATGAACGGGGCGTCCCAGTAGGCGAGATCGATGACTCCGCCGGGCCGGTGCAGGCTCACCTTGTGCCCGCGGGGAGTCGCGTCCGGCAGGTACACGGGGTGGTCGTAGAGGCTGACGGCGCGGTCCTCGCCCGGGCGGTCGGAGCGGTTGTAGGCGTGCCGGGTGAAGGTCGACTTCTTGTAGAGGACGGTGGACCGGCTGCCCGCCCGCTTCGGCCGCACGACGAAGAACTCGCGCGCCGGGCCCTCGACGGTCGAGGCGTCGAGCAGGGGCGATTCGTCGTCCTCGACGAACTGGACCAGGTGCATTCCCGGGGTCCAGTCCTCGGGCACGGGCAGCGCGAGCGGCGGCCAGTCCCAGTCGTCGGCGGGCGAGGACCGGCCGGGGACGCCGTCGGGGTGCGGGGGCGGCAGGTGGAGCGAACCCGGGTACCAGTCGCTCTCCGCCACCGGCTCCAGTTCCCGTCCCAGCCGGTAGAACCTCAGCCGGAACCGGGGCGCGTCGGTGGAGACGTGCACCGTCAACTCGCCCCCGGAGGTGACGCTTTCCCTGCCGACATATCCCTCTATCATTCCGTCTCCCGGTGGCTCGGCCGATCGTCGAATAGGCATTCTGGTCGATTGCGGAGAATCTGGCAGGGGTTCCGCGGATATGGCGCGACAATGCCGTGAACCGGTCATTCAGGGCCGCCTTTCGGACAGCTGATCGAGCGGCCGGGTCCACTCTCCCCGGGCTGGGTAGGCCGGAATCCAGCCGCGTCCGCCGGCTGTTTGCGAATCCGTTGTTTCCGGCCATCGATGAGGAGTCCGCATGAGTCATGAATTCAGGGCACGGGAACTCGTTCTGGGGATCGAGGGGCTGGCGCTCCTGCGCAACGCCCTGGGCGGCGAGGAGAAGTTCCTCCGGGAGCGCGTGGAGGAGATCCGGCGCTTCGCCGCGGGCGACGAGAGACTGCCGGACGGCGGGGTCGACGTCAGCGAACTCGACGTCGCCGAGGGCTACGCCTCCTGGTCGGCGGTCTACGACTCGTTGCCCAACTCGTACATCGAGGTCGAGGAGCCCGTGCTGCACGGGATCCTCGACACCCTTCCGGTGGGCACCGCCCTCGACGCCGCCTGCGGCACCGGACGCCAGACCGGCGCCCTCGTCGCCCGCGGCCACCGCACCATCGGCGTCGACCAGTCGCCCGAGATGCTCGCCAAGGCCCGCGAGCGCGCCCCGGAGGCCGAGTTCCGGGCCGGGCACCTGGAGGACCTGCCGCTCGACGACGACTCGGTGGACCTCGCGGTCTGCTCGCTGGCCATGACCCACCTGGAGGACCTGTCGGCCGGAGTGGCCGAGCTGGCCCGGGTGGTGCGCCCCGGCGGCCGGATCCTCGTCTCGGACCTGCACCCGTTCGTCATCGCCCTCCAGGGGCAGTGCGTCTTCGTGCACGGCGCCGACGGGCTCGCGTTCGTGCGTAACCACGTCCACCTTCCCGGGCAGTACCTGAAGGCGTTCACGGATGCCGGGCTGCGGGTGCGGGGCCTCCACGAGCCGCTCTTCAACGGGCGTCTCGCGCCCGGTGGTTACGAGGAGTTCATCGCGGACGCGGCCCTCGCGGCCTGGGACGGACTGCCGATCGTCATCGTCTGGGACATCGAGGTCCCCGCGTAACCGCGGGGACCCACAGGAGAGAGAGGACAACCCGATGGCCCTGGTCGTGGTGACCCACGCGGAGCGCCCCGAACTGTGGGACAAGATGCCGGAACGCTTCGCCGGCATCGTGCCCGAGTACAACCTGCACGGAGATGTGAACGACGACTTCTGGGACCGGCTGTTCGAGGACTTCGCCGCGTACCAGTTCGTCCTGTACGACGAGGAGCGCGAGGCGGTGGCGGGAGCCGGCCGCTCCCTGCCGCGCACCTGGGACGGCACGGCCGCCGACCTCGGCCCCGGACTGGACGACTCCATCGCCCGGGCGTTCGCGGACCGGGACGCGGGCCGGCCGGCCGGCGCCCTGGTCGCGCTGGGCATCGAGGTCGCGGAGGACTACCAGCGCAGGGGCTTCTCCGGCCTGCTCCTCGGCGGGATGCACCAGGTGGCGCGGCAGGCCGGCCTGGACACCGTGCTGGTGCCGGTGCGGCCCACCTGGAAGGACCGGTACCCGCTGGTGCCGATCGAGCGGTACGCCGCCTGGCGGCGTGCGGACGGCGCCCCGTTCGACCCGTGGATCCGCACCCAGGTGGGCGCCGGCGGCGCGGTCGCCGGCGCCTCGGAGCAGTCGTCCCGGATCACCGGGACGGTCGCCGAGTGGGAGCAGTGGACCGGCATCGACTACCCGGAGAGCGGCGACTACGTCTTCCCCGGCGGCCTCTCCCTGCTGCGGATCGACCGGGAGCGCGACCTCGGCGCGTACTGGGAGCCCGGGGTGTGGATCACCCATCCGGTCAAGCCCGAGTCAGCCGCTCCCCGGCCCTGACGGCGGTCCACGCGAACGCGGCCATCAGCCGCACCTCCTCCGGTCCGGCCTCGGGGCGGCGCTCGGGCGGCAGGCCGGCGGGTCCGGCGGTCGCCACCGCGGCGTCCCGCAGCCGGGCGAGGGACTCCGGCC
>NZ_JBHTWX010000155.1:0-15235 GCF_042792155.1 Kitasatospora sp. NPDC056651
CGGCCCCGGCCCGGTAACCGACCACCGCGGTACCGCACCCCCGGTCGGCCGGGCACGAAAGAGCGGCGGGGCACCGGATGATCTCCGGTGCCCCTCCGCTCGATCGAGGGCGGGAGCCGCTACGCCGGGCCGGCGACCACCGCGATCGGGGTGGTGACCGGGGTGCCGGAGCCGTCGCGGCGCGGGTCGCGCTCGGGCAGGTCGACCGGGGCGCCCTTGGCGGTGGCGGCCCGGGCCGGGGCGGCGCCGGCCCAGGCGAAGGTCAGGCCGTCCTCACCGCGCAGGAAGCGCTGGCAGCGCACGCCGCCGGTGGCGCGGCCCTTGCGCGGGTACTGCTCGAACGGGGTGACCTTCCAGGTCGTCTGCTCGCCGCCGGACAGCGTGCCCGAGTCGGTGGCCACCGAGACCACCACCGCGTCGCCCGCCGGGTCCACCGCCGTGAAGGACAGCACCCGGGCGCCGTCCGACAGCTTGATGCCCGCCATGCCGCCCGCCGGGCGGCCCTGCGGACGCACCTGGCCCGCCGGGTAGCGCAGCAGCTGGGCGTCCGAGGCGATGAAGACCAGGTCCTCCTCGCCGGTGCGCAGTTCGACCGCACCCACCAGCTCGTCACCCTCCTTGAGGGCGATCACCTCGAACTCGTCCTTGTTCGCCGGCCACTCCGGCACCACCCGCTTCACCACGCCCTGCGCCGTGCCCAGCGCCAGCCCCGGCGAGGACTCGTCCAGCGTGGTCAGCGCCAGTACCCGCTCCTCGGCCTCCAGCCGCAGGAACTCGCCCGCCGCGGCCCCGCCCGCCAGCGTCGGCGACGGAGTCGGCGGCAGCGCAGGCAGGTCGATCACCGGAAGCCGCAGCACCCGGCCCGCGGACGTCACCACACCGACGTCCGCCCGCGCCGTCGCGTGCACCGCCGACACGATCACGTCGTGCTTCGCCCGCTTCTCCGACACCTCGAACGGCTCCCCGTCCGCCGTGCGCGCCAGCAGGCCCGTCGAGGACAGCAGCACCCGGCACGGGTCGTCCGCCACCTCCAGCGGCACCGACAGCGCCGCCGACGGCACCGCCCCCGCCTCCAGCAGCACCGTGCGCCGCTCCGTCCCGAACTGCTTCGCCACCGCGCCCAGTTCGGAGGAGACCACGCTGCGCAGCCTGGTGTCCGACTCCAGGATCTCGGTCAGCTCCGCGATCTCGCGGTTCAGCTTCTCCTTCTCCTGCTCCAGCTCCACCCGGTCGAAGCGGGTCAGCCGCCGCAGCGGGGTGTCCAGGATGTACGCGGTCTGCGTCTCCGACAGCGAGAAGCGCTCCATCAGGCGTTCCTTCGCCTGCTGCGCGTTGTCACTCGACCGGATGATCGCGATGACCTCGTCGATGTCGAGCAGGGCCACCAGCAGACCCTCGACCAGGTGCAGCCGCTCCTCGCGCTTGCGGCGGCGGAAGTCGCTGCGCCGGCGCACCACGGTGAAGCGGTGGTCGACGTAGACCTCCAGCAGCTCCTTCAGGCCCAGCGTCAGCGGCTGCCCGTCCACCAGCGCCACGTTGTTGATGCCGAAGGTCTCCTCCATCGGCGTCAGCTTGTACAGCTGCTCCAGCAGCGCCTCCGGCACGAAGCCGTTCTTCACCTCGATGACCAGCCGCAGCCCGTGCTCGCGGTCGGTCAGGTCCTTGACGTCCGCGATGCCCTGGAGCTTCTTCGCGTTGACCAGGTCCTTGATCTTCGAGATGACCTTCTCCGGGCCGACGTTGTACGGCAGCTCGGTGACCACGATGCCCTTGCGGCGGGCCGTCACCGCCTCCACCGTCGTCGTCGCCCGGATCTTGAACGTGCCGCGGCCCGACTCGTACGCGTCGCGGATGCCCGACAGGCCCACGATCCGCCCGCCGGTCGGCAGGTCCGGACCGGGCACGAACCGCATCAGCGTGTCCAGGTCCGCGTTCGGGTGCTTGATCAGGTGCCGGGCCGCCGCCACCACCTCGGACAGGTTGTGCGGCGGCATGTTCGTCGCCATGCCCACCGCGATGCCCGTCGCACCGTTCACCAGCAGGTTCGGGAACGCGGCCGGCAGCGCCAGCGGCTCCTGCTCGCTGCCGTCGTAGTTCGGGCCGAAGTCGACGGTGTCCTCGTGGATCGACTCCACCATCGCCATCGAGGCGGCCGTCAGCCGCGACTCGGTGTACCGCATCGCGGCCGGCGGGTCGTCGTTGCCCAGCGAACCGAAGTTGCCGTGCCCGTCGATCAGCGGCAGCCGCATCGAGAACGGCTGCGCCATGCGCACCACGGAGTCGTAGATCGACGCGTCCCCGTGCGGGTGCAGTCGGCCCATCACCTCGCCCACCAGGCGGGCGCACTTCACGTGCCCGCGCTCGGGGCGCAGGCCCATCTCGTTGGCCTGGTACAGGATCCGGCGGTGCACCGGCTTCAGGCCGTCCCGTGCGTCGGGCAGCGCACGCGAGTAGATCACCGAGTAGGCGTACTCCAGGAAGGAGCCCTGCATCTCGTCCACGACGTCGACGTCGAGGATCCGCTCCTCGAAGTCTCCGGGCGGCGGGGTCTGCGAACTGCGGCGGGCCATCGCGGCGGGGCTCCCTTACGTGTCGCTGGCTGTGTCTCGGTCATTCGTCGGTCGGCCGCCGGACGCCGGGGCGGTCGTCGGGCGGTTCCGTGCCACGCTGTCGGCGGACCCGTCAACCGGGTGCCGTCGACAGGGCGCGGCGCCCCCATTGTGGACCCTCGCGCCGACACTCCCGGTCAGCGGCCCTCTTCCGCCCCTGGCGAACGCCCCCGTCCGCGCGGACACGAACACGGCGCCCGGACGTTGCACCACAATGGGGGACGCCACACGAACCCCCGACATCGACGACGGGAAGGACCCGAGCGCATGGCCAACCCGGCCCCCGCCTCCAGCCGAGGCATCGCCATCACCGAGCACCGCCTGGCCAACGGCCTGCGCGTCGTCCTCTCCGAGGACCACCTCACCCCGGTCGCCGCCGTCTGCCTCTGGTACGACGTGGGCTCCCGGCACGAGGTGAAGGGCCGCACCGGCCTCGCGCACCTCTTCGAGCACCTGATGTTCCAGGGCTCCGCCAACGTCTCCAACAACGGGCACTTCGAGCTCGTCCAGGGCGCCGGCGGCTCGCTCAACGGCACCACGAGCTTCGAGCGCACCAACTACTTCGAGACCATGCCCGCCCACCAGCTGGAGCTCGCCCTCTGGCTGGAGGCCGATCGGATGGGCTCGCTGCTCGCCGCGCTGGACGAGACGTCCATGGAGAACCAGCGCGACGTCGTCAAGAACGAGCGCCGCCAGCGGTACGACAACGTCCCGTACGGCACCGCCTTCGAGAAGCTCACCGCGCTCTCGTTCCCGGACGGCCACCCGTACCACCACACGCCGATCGGCTCGATGGCCGACCTGGACGCGGCCACCCTGGAGGACGCCCGCGCGTTCTTCCGCACGTACTACGCGCCCAACAACGCGGTGCTCTCGGTCGTCGGCGACATCGACCCCGCGCAGACCGTCGCCTGGGTCGAGAAGTACTTCGGCTCCATCCCCGCCCACGACGGCAAGCAGCCGCCGCGCTCGGGCGAGCTCCCGGAGACCATCGGCCGCGAGATCCGCGAGGGGGTCCACGAGGACGTCCCCTCCCGCGCCCTGATGGCCGCCTACCGCCTCCCGCACGACGGCACCCGCGAGGCCGACGCCGCCGACCTGGCCCTCACCATCCTCGGCAGCGGCGAGTCCAGCCGCCTCTACAACCGGCTGGTCCGCCGCGACCGCACCGCCGTCGCCGCCGGCTTCGGCCTGCTGCGCCTGGCCGGCGCCCCCAGCCTCGGCTGGCTCGACGTCAAGACCTCCGGCGACGCCACCCTCGACCGGATCGGTACCGCCGTCGACGAGGAACTCGCCCGCTTCGCCGCCGAGGGCCCCACGCCCGAGGAGCTCGAACGCGCCCAGGCCCAGATCGAGCGCGAGTGGCTCGACCGGCTCACCACCGTCGCCGGCCGCGCCGACGAACTGTGCCGCTACGCCGTCCTGTTCGGTGACCCCAAGCTGCTCAACGACGCCCTCCCCAAGGTCCTCGACGTCACCGCCGAGGAGGTCCAGGCCGTCGCCAAGGCCCGGCTCCACCCCGACAACCGGGCCGTCCTCGTCTACGAGCCGACCGCCGCCGCCGAGACCGACGCCGACACCGACGCTTCCGAAGAGGAGGGTGCCGCCGTATGAGCACCGACTATGTCCCCGCCATGACCTTCCACCCGCAGCCCCAGCCGGGCACTCCCAGCCCCTGGGACTTCCCCGCCCCCGAGCGGGCCGCCCTCGGCAACGGCATCACCGTCCTGCACTGCCACCGGCCCGGCCAGCAGCTCGTCGCCGTCGAGGTCCTCGTCGACGCCCCGCTCGCCGCCGAGCCCGAGGGCCTGGACGGCATCGCCGGCATCCTCGCCCGCGCCTTCAGCGAGGGCACCGACACCCTCAGCGCCGAGGAGTTCGCCGCCGAGCTGGAGCGCGCCGGCGCCACCCTCGACGCCCACGCCGACCACCCGTGCATCCGGATCTCCCTGGAGGTCCCCGCCTCCCGGCTCCAGCGCGGCCTGTCCCTGCTCGCCGACGCCCTGCGCGCGCCCGCCCTCCCCGAGGCCGAGATCGAGCGCCTGGTCGCCAACCGCCTGGACGAGATCGTCCACGAGCAGGCCAACCCCGCCCGGCGGGCCGCCAAGGCGCTGTACGCCGAGCTGTTCGACGCCGCCGACCGGCTCTCCCGGCCCCGCGCCGGCACCGCCGACACTGTCAAGTCGATCGACCGCGCCGCCGTCAAGGCCTTCTACGACGCCCACGTGCGCCCGGCGACCAGCACCGTCGTGGTGGTCGGCGACCTCACCGGCGTCGACCTGCCGGCGCTGCTGGAGAGCACCCTCGGCACCTGGACCGGCGACGCCGCCGCGCCGTCCGTTCACGCCCCGGTCACCGGCGACGACCGCGGCCGCGTCGTCATCGTGGACCGGCCCGGCTCCGTCCAGACCCAGCTGCTCATCGGCCGGATCGGGCCCGACCGCCACGACCCGGTGTGGGCCGCCCAGACCCTGGGCACCTACTGCCTCGGCGGCACCCTCACCTCCCGGCTGGACCGGGTCCTGCGCGAGGAGAAGGGCTACACCTACGGCGTCCGCTCCTTCGCCCAGCCGCTGCGCTCGGCCGCCGACGGCAGCGGGCGCTCGCTGCTCGCCATCAGCGGCTCGGTGGACACCGCCTCCACCGCGCCCGCGCTGGCCGACACCTGGACCATCCTGCGCACCCTCGCGGCCGAGGGCCTCACCGACGCCGAGCGCGACGAGGCCGTGCAGTTCCTGGTCGGCGTCGCCCCGCTGAAGTACGAGACGGCGGGCTCGGTGGCCGGCACCCTGGCCGACCAGGTCGAGCAGTACCTGCCGGACGACTACCAGGCCGAGGTCTACCGGCAGCTCGCCGAACTGCCCACCGCCGCCGCCAGCGAGGCGGTCGTCGCGGCCTTCCCGCCGGACCGGCTGGTCACCGTCCTGGTCGGCGACGCCTCGGTGATCGCCGACGACGTGCGGGCGCTCGGGATCGGCGAGGTCACCGTCGTCAGCTGACCCGCTCGTCGGATCACCGCCCGGCCCGGTGGAGCACCCGCTCCGCCGGGCCGGACGCGTTTCCGAAGCCGGACGCGGCTTTGAAGACGCGGCCTTAAATGCGTTGCGGGCCGTGTCCGTTCCGTGGATAGATGTTCCCCGGCGCACAGCACGTGCGAACGGCGACGAACGAGGGGAGGCGGTCACCATGCGGGTCGAGCGATTCATTCGACGCTCCCCAAGGCCGTATCTCCCCTGTTCCGCCCTGGTCGCCTGAGCGCGCCCACCCCTGAACTTCCCCGAGCCGTGCCGGGATTCTTCTGCGCGGCGTTCCCCTTTCCTGAACCACCCGACCTCTGGAGGTCGTTCAGCCATGACGTACACCGAGGTGCCCGGCGTCCGGGTGCCGATCCGGATGTGGACCGACCCGGCCACCGTCGAGGGCCAGGCCATGCAGCAGCTGCGCAACATCAGCTCCCTGCCCTGGCTGCACGGCCTCGCCGTGATGCCGGACGTCCACCTGGGCAAGGGCGCGACGGTCGGTTCGGTCATCGCCATGAAGGGCGCGGTCTGCCCGGCGGCGGTCGGCGTCGACATCGGCTGCGGGATGAGCGCGGTGAAGACCTCGCTGACCGCCAAGGACCTCCCGGACGACCTCTCCCACCTGCGTCGCCGGATCGAGCAGGCCATTCCGGTCGGCCGCGGTCTGCATTCCGACCCGGTCGACCCGGCCAAGCTGCACGGCTTCCGCACGGCGGGCTGGGACGACTTCTGGCACCGCTTCGACGGGGTGGCGGAGGACGTCAAGTGGCGCCGTGGGCGGGCGATGCAGCAGATGGCGACGCTCGGCGGAGGAAATCACTTCATCGAAGTATGTGTCGATACCACTGATGCGGTGTGGCTGATGCTGCATTCCGGCTCCCGCAACATCGGCAAGGAGCTGGCGGAACACCACATGGGCGTCGCCCGCTCGCTGCCGCACAACCAGGGCCTGATCGATCAGGACCTCGCGGTGTTCATCGCGCAGACCCCGCAGATGAACGCCTACCGCCAGGACCTCTTCTGGGCGCAGGAATACGCCAGGAACAACCGGGCCCTGATGATGGCGCTCTTCCAGGACGTCGTCCGCCGGGAGTTCGCGAAGGCGAAGGTCACCTTCGACGAGGTGATCAGCTGCCACCACAACTACGTCTCGGAGGAGACGTACGACGGCGTCGACGTGCTGGTCACCCGCAAGGGCGCGATCAAGGCGGGCTCCGGCGACCTCGGGATCATCCCGGGCTCGATGGGCACCGGCTCCTACATCGTCCGCGGTCTGGGCAACGCGGCGTCGTTCAACTCCGCCTCGCACGGCGCCGGCCGCAAGATGAGCCGCAACGCCGCGAAGAAGCGGTTCACCACGGAGGACCTGGTCGAGCAGACCAAGGGCGTGGAGTGCCGCAAGGACGGCGGCGTGGTGGACGAGATCCCGGGCGCCTACAAGAACATCGAGAAGGTCATCGAGCAGCAGAAGGACCTGGTCGAGGTGGTCGCGCACCTCAAGCAGGTCGTCTGCGTCAAGGGCTGACCGCGACAAACGGATCGGGGTGCCGCCGGAATCCGGCGACACCCCGATCGGGCAGCTGCGAGGGCTCAGGCGGGGAGCTCGTCGAGGCCCTCGGAGACGAGCTTGGCGAGGCGGTCGAGGGCGTCGTCGGCGTTCTCGGCGTCGGAGGCGAGGATGACCTCGTCGCCGCCCTGGGCGCCCAGGCCGAGGAGGCCGAGCATGGAGGCGGCGTTGACCGGATTGCCGCCCGGCTTCGCGATGGTGATCGGCACGCCGGTGGCCGTGACGGCCCGGACGAAGACGGAGGCGGGACGGGCGTGCAGGCCCTCGGCCCAACCGATGGTGACGCGGCGCTCAGCCATGAGACGTGCCTTTCCGGTGAAACTGGTCACGGCCGTGCTCGGGGAGCGGGGGGAAGCGGCCATGTTGTCTAGACCAGTGTTGCACGCAGGCGGCCCTTGGGAACCGCAGCGTTCAGGACTTGTGATTGTTTCTTTTCGGGGCATAAACCCCCGCTGCCAGCCCTGTCCACCCTGCCGTGGGCACACGGCCGGCGCCATTCGGCCCGCCGCCGGATAACCTGACGAATGTGGAAGACCCCGCGGTGGCGAACTCCGAGCAACCCGACTATCCGCAGCACTGGGAAGCGGACATCCTGCTGCGTGACGGAGGCACGGCCCGAATTCGGCCGATCACGCCCGACGACGCCGGACGACTCGTGGATTTCTACGAGCAGGTGTCGGACCAGTCCAAGTACTTCCGGTTCTTCGCCCCCTACCCGCGGCTCTCCGACAAGGACGTCCGCCGCTTCACCCACCACGACTTCGTGAACCGGGTGGGTCTCGCGGTGGTGGTCCGGGACCATTTCATCGCCACCGTCCGGTACGACCGGATCGACGCCGACGGCCGCCCCTCCGACACCGGCACCGACGCCGAAGTGGCCTTCCTGGTGCAGGACGCCCACCAGGGCCGCGGCGTGGCCTCCGCCTTGCTGGAGCACATCGCGGCGGTGGCCCAGGAGCGCGGCATCCGCCGTTTCCAGGCCGAGGTGCTGCCGGAGAACCGGAAGATGGTGAAGGTCTTCACCGACGCCGGCTACACCCAGCACCGCAGCTTCGCCGACGGCGTGGTGCACCTGGAGTTCGACCTCGAACAGACCGACCGCTCGCTCGCCGTGATGCGCGCCCGCGAGCACCGCGCCGAGGCGCGTTCCGTGCAGCGGCTGCTCACCCCGCGCTCGGTGGCGGTGATCGGGGTCTCCCGCACCCCGCAGACCGTCGGCCGGGCCATCCTGCGTGACCTGCTGGGGGAGGCCCCGGCCGACCGCCCCGTCCACGCGGTGAACCGCAACGCCGAGCCCGGCACCGAGCTGGACGGGGTCCCGGTCCACCGCTCGATCCTGGACATCCCCGGGCCGGTGGACCTCGCGGTGATCGCCGTCCCCGAGGGAGCCGTCCCGGCCGCCGTCGCCGAGTGCGGCGCCCACGGGGTGCAGGGCCTGGTGGTGGTCACCGCCGGCTACGCGGAGACCGGTCCGGAAGGCCGGGACCGGCAGCGCGCACTGGTCCGCCAGGCCCGCGCGGCCGGCATGCGGGTGATCGGCCCGAACGCCTTCGGCCTGATCAACACCGACCCCCAGCGCCCGCTGAACGCCTCGCTCGCCCCGCGCCTGCCCGCCCGCGGCGGCTTCGGCATCTTCTGCCAGTCCGGCGCGATCGGCGTCGCCCTGCTGGAGTCCGCCCACAAGCGCGGCCTCGGCGTCTCCTCCTTCGCCTCGGTCGGCAACCGCTCCGACGTCTCGGGCAACGACTTCCTCCAGTACTGGGCCGAGGACGAGGCCACCCAGGTGGTGCTGCTGTACCTGGAGTCCTTCGGCAACCCGCGCAAGTTCACCCGGATCGCCCGCCGGCTGGCCGCCGTCAAGCCGGTCGTGGTGGTCAAGGGCGCCCGGCACACCGGCAGCCTGCCGCCCGGCCACGCCGTCCCCGCCACCGCCACCGGGCTGCGCGACGCGACGGTGGACGCCCTGTTCGAACAGGCGGGCGTCACCCGGGTGAGGACCATCACCGAGCTGTACGACACCGGCGAGCTGCTGGCCCAGCAGCCGCTGCCGCCCGGCGACCGGGTCGCGGTGGTCGGCAACTCCGACTCGCTCGGCCTGCTCACCTACGACGCCCTGCTCAGTGCCGGACTGCGCCCGTGCACACCCGTCGACCTCACCACCGCCGCGACCGGCGAGAACTTCCGGATCGCCCTGGACGTCGCGCTCGCCGACCCGGCCGTGGACGCGGTGATCGCCGTCGCGATCCCGCCGATCGGCACCTCCGCGCACGCCTTCATGGGCGGCCGGCTGACCGCCGAGGACGACCCCGCGATGGGCTCGGACGACCCGGAGATCGCCGCCGCCCTGCTCGACGCCGGGCAGCGCGCCCGGGAGCTGGGCAAGCCGCTGCTGCTCACCCACCTGGCACTGACCGACCTCCCGGCCCGCCTGCGCCCCGGCGGAATCCCCGCCTACGCGGCGCCCGAACGGGCCGTGCACGCCCTCACCCACGCGGTGCACTACGCGCAGTGGCGCCGCCGTACGGCGGCGGCGGAGGAGACGGCGCGCGTCCCCGAACTGGACCGGATCGACGAGCCGGGCGCCCGTCGGCTGGTGGAGGCGGCCCTGAGCACCCGGGCCGCGGTAGCCGCGCGCACCCAGCCCGGCGGCGCCCGGATCACCCTGGCCGAGGCCGAGGCCCAGGAGCTGCTGGCCCGCTACGGGATCGACGTCTCGCCGACGATGCCGGCCCCGGACGAGGAGGCCGCCGTCCGGGCGGCCAAGGAGCTCGGCTACCCGGTGGCGCTCAAGGCGACCGCCCCGCACCTGCGCCACCGCCCCGACCTGGGCAGCGTCCGGCTGGACCTGACCGGCGAGGCGGGCCTGCGCCGCGCCCACGGCGAGCTGGACGCGCTGCTCGGCGGCGCCGCGCAGGCCGAGCTGGTGGTCCAGCGGATGGCCCCGCGCGGTGTGGACACGGTGATCGCCGCCACCGTGGACCCGGCGGTCGGCGCGATCCTCTCCTTCGGTCTGGCCGGCGCACCGGCCGAACTGCTGGGCGACCTGGCGCACCGCCTGGTCCCGGCGACCGACCAGGACGTCGCCGGACTGGTCCGGGAGGTGCGGGCGGCGCCGCTGCTGTTCGGCTGGCGCGGCGCGGAGTCGGTGGACACCGGCGCCCTGGAGGAACTGCTGCTTCGGGTCTCGCAGCTGGTGGACGACGTGCCGGAGATCGCCTCGGTGGATCTCGAACCGGTGGTCGTGGCCCCGCACGGACTGGCGATCCTGGGGGCACGGGTGCGGGTGGCGCCCCTGCCGGTCCGCAGCGATCTGGGCCCACGCGCCATGAGCACGCTGTAACCTTCCTTGGTTGCGCCCTGCCCGGGCGCTGTTGTCCGAAGCTCGGCGCAGTGCCGCCCGCTTCGTCGGCGGACCATGCCAGGATGGAGATATGGCGAAGACCGGTACCACCACCACTCAGGACCTGCGCTCGGCGATCGAGCGCAGCGGCTACTACCCGGCCCTGGTGTCCGAGGCGGTCGAGTCCGCGGTGGGCCCGGAGCCGATCAGCTCCTACCTGGTGCACCAGGAGACCACCTTCGACGCCAACGAGGTGCGCCGACACGTGACGGTGCTGGTGCTCACCCCGACCCGGTTCGTGGTGAGCCACACCGACGAGCAGTCCGGAGCCGAGGGCAGCCCGGCGGTGCCGTTCGCGACGACCTCGACGGAGAGCGTCCGGCTGGACCGGATCGGCTCGGTCGTGGTGAGCCGGATGGTGGCGAACCCGGAGACGTACACCCCGGGCACCCTGCCGCGCGAGGTGGTGCTGACGATCGGCTGGGGTGCGGTGCAGCGCCTGGACCTGGAGCCGGCCGGCTGCTCGGACCCGAACTGCGAGGCGGACCACGGCTACACCGGTTCGGCCACCGCCGACGACCTCTCGCTGCGGGTGAGCGAGGCCGGTGACGGCCCGGAGACGGTGGCCCAGGCGCTGGTGTTCGCCCGGGCGCTGTCCGACGCGACGATCAGTAACGGCCCGCGGGTCTGATCGCCGCCGTTTCCGCCCGCTACGAATCCGGTTCCATGTCCTTCGTTCCTGCCGACGGCTACGACGCCTTCGAGATCCTTGACCCGGCCACGGCTCCCGCGCCCCCGTACGGCAGCGGTTCGCTGTGCGACCTGCTGCCCTCGGTGGCGGCGGGGCTCGGTGTCCCCGGCTTCACCGCGACGCTCCCGATCGCCCCGGCGGACCGGGTGGTGGTGTTCCTGGTGGACGGCCTGGGCTGGGAGCTACTGCTGCGCCACCCGGAGTACGCGCCGTTCCTGTCCTCGCTCGCCGGGAGCTCGCTGGGCGGCAGCGGCCGTCCGCTGACCGCGGGCTTCCCCTCCACCACGGCGACCTCGCTGGCCTCGGTCGGCACCGGCACGCCGCCGGGCCTGCACGGCCTGGCCGGGTACACGGTGGCGGTGCCGGGCGCCGGCTACCTGATGAACCAGCTGCGCTGGCAGCCGCCCACCGAGCCGCACGCCTGGCAGCCGTACCCGACGGTCTTCGAGCGCACCCACCAGGCCGGGGTGGCGACCGCGCAGGTCTCCTCCCCGCTGTTCTCCCAGACCCCGCTGACCAAGGTGGCGCTGTCCGGCGGCACCTTCCTCGGCCGCACCACGGGCGAGGAGCGGATGGACCTGGCGGCCTCCTGGCTGGCCGAGCACGACCGGGCGCTGGTGTACACCTACGTCAGCGAGCTGGACGGGGCCGGCCACCGCTTCGGGGTGGACTCGGACGAGTGGCGGATGACGCTGGACGCCGTGGACCGGCTGGCCCGCCGGCTGGCCGGGCAGCTCCCGCCGCGCTCGGCGATGTACGTGACGGCCGACCACGGCATGATCGACATCGCGCCGGAGGACCGGATCGACTTCGACGAGGACTGGGAGCTGGGCGCCGGCGTCGCGTTGCTCGGCGGCGAGGGCCGGGCCCGGCACGTGTACGCCGTGCCGGGGGCCGCGGCCGACGTGCACGCGGTCTGGAGCGAGGTGCTGGGCGACCGGATGTGGGTGGCCACCCGGGACCAGGCGATCGAGGCGGGCTGGTTCGGCCCGGCCGTGGACGAGCGGGTGTACGCCCGGATCGGCGACGTGGTCGCCGCGGCGCGCGACGACATCGCGATCGTCGCCTCCCGCAACGAGCCGGGTGAGTCAGCGATGATCGGCCTGCACGGTTCGATGACCCCGGTCGAGCAGTTCGTACCGCTGCTCGAAGTCCGCGGCTAGGTCCTGCCTCCAGGAGTCAGGACCTGTGACCCGCCCCCAACGGGGCGTCACCGTCGCTCACTTGACCCTGCTGTGCCCGAACTCCCCTGATGTGAAAGGCCCTTGCTCCACCCATGGCTGAACTGGTGTTCTTCTCGGGCACGATGGACTGCGGCAAGTCGACGCTGGCGCTGCAGATGGACCACAACCACAGCGCGCGCGGCCGACAGGGCGTGATCCTCACCCGCAACGACCGGGCGGGCGCGGCGACGATCTCCAGTCGCCTGGGCCTGCGCGCCGAGGCGGTCGAGGTGACGGACGACTTCGACTTCCACGCGCACGTGGTGCACCGGCTCTCGGCGGGCGGCCGGGTGGACTACCTGATCTGCGACGAGGCCCAGTTCTTCGCCGCCGAGCAGGTCGACCAGCTGGCCCGGGTGGTGGACGAACTGGGCATCGACGTCTACACCTTCGGCATCACCACCGACTTCCGCACCCGGCTGTTCCCGGGCTCGCAGCGGCTGATCGAGCTGGCCGACCGGGTGGAGGTGCTCCAGGTCGAGGCGCTCTGCTGGTGCGGCGCGCGGGCCACCCACAACGCCCGGACGGTCGGCGGGGTGATGGTGGTCGAGGGCGCCCAGGTGGTGATCGGCGACATCTCGGTGGCCCGGGACGAGGTCGGCTACGAGGTGTTGTGCCGCCGCCACCACCGCCGTCGGCTGACCGCCGCGACGGCGCGGGCCTCGGTGCTCTCCCCGGACGTGCTGCCCTTCGAGGAGCAGCAGGCCTGATCCGGGCCACGGGCCTGACCCGAGCCCACGGCCTGGCCCGGGCCACGGGCCAGGGGTGGGCGACCGGCCTGCCGCCGCTCTACGGAAGCACCTCCAGGACGGAGAAGTGCCCGCCCTGCGGGTCGGCCAGCCGGGCGGCGCGGCCGCGGGCGGTGTCGTGCGGTTCGACCAGGACCCGGCCGCCGAGCTCGACGGCATGACGGGCCGTCAGCTCGGCGTCGCGGACGGCGAAGTGGGTGCGCCAGCGCGGCGGGTGGCCGCGCAGCTCGGCGCGGTGCCGGATGCCGGCGACCGGACGCCCGTGCACCAGCAGCGCCGTCTCGTTCTCCGTGGCGCGGACCGGGCGGTCGAGCACGGTGGAGTAGAAGGCGGTGGCGCCCTCCGCGTCGGGGGTGAGGAGTTCGGCCCAGGCCGGGCCGCCGGGTTCGCTGCCGGTCTCCCGGCCGAGGTGTTCCTCGCCCTGCCAGAGGCCGAAGACCGCGCCGGAGAGGTCGGAGGCGATGGCCATCCGCCCGGCGCGCTCGGCCTGGAGCGGTCCGACGGCGACGGTTCCGCCGCACTCGCGGACCAGTTGGGCGGTGCGGTCGGCGTCGTCCACGGCGAAGTAGGTGGTCCACTGCACCGGGAATCCGGTGGAGGCGGAGACGCCGAGGCCGGCCACCGGCGCCCCGTCGAGCTGGGCCCGGACGTAGTCGCCGATCTCCCCGGGCCCGGGCGTGTACGTCCAGCCGAGCAGTGCGCCGTAGAAGACGCGGGCGTTGGGCAGGTCGTCGGTCAGCAGGCTGACCCAGCAGGGCGTGCCCTGGGCCAGTCGGAGTTCCACCGCGGGCAATGCGGTCCTCCTCATGGGTGGTTGGCGCGCGGAAATCCTCGCGCGCGAGGGTGATGCTTCCACCCTGGCGGGCGCCCAACCCTCGGGCCGCGCGGAAAGTCCGGCAAAAGTCCTCACAAGAGCGGCGGGCCGGGCGTGTCGCGGACTCCGCCGCCCGGTGGCCGGCCGGAGGACGCCCCCTCCCGATCACCGCGCTGCGCGACAATGGCCGCCATGACCACCTACAACGAGGGTTCCCCGCTGATCTCCGCGGCCGAACTGGGCGAGGCGCTCGCCTCCGCGCTGCCGCCGGTGCTGCTGGACGTGCGCTACCAGCTGGTCGGTGCCGCGCCGGGCGGGCCGACCGCGGCCGAGGAGTACCGGGCCGGGCACCTGCCCGGCGCCCACTTCGTCGAGCTGGACCGGGACCTGGCCGCCCCGCCCGGCGCCCCCGGCCGGGGCGGGCGCCACCCGCTGCCGGACCCGGAGGAGTTCGGGGCGGCCATGCGCCGCTTCGGGGTGAGCGCCCGGCGCCCGGTCGTGGTGTACGACGGCGCGGCCTCGATGGCGGCGGCCCGGGCGTGGTGGCTGCTGCGCTGGGCGGGGCACCGGGACGTGCGGGTGCTGGACGGCGGCTTCGCGGCCTGGCGGGCGGCGGGGTTGCCGGTGACGGCCGAGCTGCCGGAGTCGGCGGAGGGCGACTTCAAGCCGGTGCCGGGTCAGCTGCCCACGGTGGACGGGGACGGCGCCGCGGCCTGGGCGCGCGGCGGCCTGCTGCTGGACGCCCGGTCCGGGGAGCGCTACCGGGGGGAGAGCGAGCCGGTGGACCCGAGGGCCGGGCACATCCCGGGCGCGGTGTCGGCGCCGACGGCCGGGAACGTCGGTCCGGACGGCCGGTTCCGGCCGGCCGCCGAGCTGGCGGAGCGGTTCCGGGCGCTGGGCGCGGGGGAGCGGGAGACGGCGGTCTACTGCGGCTCGGGCGTGACGGCGGCGCACCAGATCCTGGCGCTGGAGGTGGCGGGCCTGCCGGCCACGCTGTACCCGGGCTCGTGGAGCGAGTGGTCGAGCGACCGGGCCCGCCCGGTGGCCGTCACCGAGCAGCCGGGCTGATTCCCCGGGACGCGCCCGGAGGGGCGGGAGGCCGGGCCTCCCGCCCCGCCGGGGTACCGCGACTACTACTCCAGCTTCTTGCGCCGGCTGCCGA
>NZ_JBHTWX010000156.1:0-14812 GCF_042792155.1 Kitasatospora sp. NPDC056651
GGCGTACACCGTCGGCGGCCGGCCGGACGGCCGGGGTGCCGGCTACCGCCAGGGCCGGTGCCCCGGTCCGGTCGGGTGGGTGCCGGTGACGCCCATGACCAGCGAGTACAGGCTGGTCTCCGCGGTGATGAAGAGGCGGTTGCGCTTGGCGCCGCCCCAGGCGATGTTGGAGACCGTCTCGGGGACGTCGAGGCGGCCGATCAGGGTGCCGTCGGGGTCGTAGCAGTGCACGCCGTCGTCCATCGCGGCGGCCCAGAGCCGGCCGTCGTGGTCGAAGCGGAGGTTGTCGAAGCGGGCCTTGTCGCGGGCCCCGGCCTCGGTGAAGACTGTGCCCTCGGACAGGGTGCCGTCGTCGCGCACGTCGAATACCCGGATGAAGCCCGCTCGGGTGTCGGAGACGAGCAGCTGTCGCTCGTCGGGGGAGAAGACCAGGCCGTTCGGCGCGCCGAAGCCGTCGGCGACCAGCCGCACTTCGCCGGTGGCCGGGTCGATCCGGTAGACGTTGTTGGCGCCGATCTCGCTCTCGGCGCGGTGTCCCTCGTAGTCGCTGGTGATGCCGAAGTCCGGGTCGGAGAACCAGACCGAGCCGTCGGACTTCACGGCCGCGTCGTTCGGGCTGTTGAGGCGCTTGCCCTGCCACCGGTCGGCCAGCACGGTGAGGGTGCCGTCGTGTTCGGTGCGGGTGACCCGGCGGTTGCCCTGTTCGCAGGTGACCAGGCGGCCCTCGCGGTCGAGGGTGTTGCCGTTGGTGTGCCCGGCGGAGCGGCGGAAGGCGCCGACCGCGCCGGTCTCCTCGTCCCACCGCAGCATCCGGTCGTTGGGGATGTCGCTCCACACCAGCTGGCGCCAGGCGGGCAGGTAGACCGGTCCCTCGGCCCAGCGGCAGCCGGTGAACAGGACCTCCAGCGCGCTGTCGCCGTTCATGCACCGCCCGGTGCGGAACCGGTCGTCGAAGATCTCGTACAGCTCCGGGCGCCCGTCGCTCATGGAGTCCACTCCTCACGAAGACCATCATGTGCCGAATTCTGTTCGGCCTGTGCAGCATGCTGCAAGATGAGATACTGCTCTGGCCAGTCGATTCCGAACGGAGAGTTGTGGATCACATAGATCGCGCGCTGCTGGCCCAGCTCCAGCAGGACGCCACCCAGCCCTACGCCGCGCTCGGCCAGGCCGTCGGCCTGTCCGCCGGCGCCGCCCACGAGCGCGTGCGCAAGCTGCGGGAGCGCGGCGTCATCCGGCGCACCTCCGTCGAGGTGGACCCGGCCGCCGTCGGCAGTGCCGTCCTGGCCTACGTGATGGTCGACTCGACGTCCTGGATGGGGGATTCGGCGCCGGACTTCGCGGCGATCCCCGAGCTCTTGGAGGCGCACGTCATCGCCGGCAGCGCCTCGGTGCTGGTGAAGGTCAGGACCGCGACCACCGAGCAGTTGCAGGACGTGCTGCGCCGGATCTACGCCATCGAGGGGGTCAGCGGGACGCAGGCGACGGTGGTCCTGGAGACCTTCTTCGAGCGGCCGCTCTCACCGATGCCGATGGCCGCCGACGACCGGTCCTGATCGCCCTGCGCCCCGCGCTCCGGTGCCGATGCCGGTGCCGGTGCCTGGTCCGGCCGGGCCGCCTACGCCCGATGGCGTGACGTCCCGGGCCCGGACACATCGCCGAACGCTCGCGGCGGAACCCAGAGGGGACACGACCTCCCCCTCCGAGGGAGGCGATCCGTTCCCAGGGAGCACGCATGCCGACGGAGCAGGGCACACCGACCACGCCGCAGGTGGCCATGACGCTGGCCGCGATCGCGGCGACCGCGGCCACTCCGCGTCCATCGGGCGAGACGGCGGCGCAGCAGCAGAACCGGGCCTTCCTGGGCGTCAACGAGCAGCTGGCCGACTCCTCCCTCGCGACCGGGAACGACTGGAGCCTGCGGTGGCTGGCGCTGAGCCCGGACAACGCGAACATGGCGTACCTGGCCGCGAGCCGTTCCTCCAACGCGTTCGCCGTGGTCCTGCGCGGCACGGTCGCCAACGTCACCGACCTGCTGGAGGACCTCGACGTGGGCACGGTGGTGCCGTTCACCGCCGTCGGCTCGCCCGCCGCCCCGGTGGCCGTCTCCAAGGGCGCGATGGAGGCGTTCAGCCAGGTCGTCACGATGGACGCGGCGGGCGTCACCCTGGTGCAGGCGCTCGCCGGCGCCCTCGCCGGGGCCGCGCCGAACCCCACCGTCCACGTGATCGGTCACAGTCTGGGCGGGTGCATCGCCACCATGGTCGCGCCCTACCTCCGGGCGCTGACCTGGCCGGGCGCCACTCCGGGGTTCGCCCTCTACACCTTCGCCGCCCCCACCGCCGGAGGCCCGGACTTCGCGGCGTACGTCGACTCCCTGAACTGGGTCGCCAACGAGCGCTACTACAACGCCTGGGACCTGGTGCCGCAGGCCTGGACCAGTCTCGACGACGCGAAGAAGTGGTATCCCGATCCGCCCGGCCCGGCGGCGAACGACGACATCAAGGCCGTGATCACGGCGATCGCCGCGCTTCCCGGTCCCCACGGCTACGCCCAGGTGGGCGACGCCAACCCGCTGAACCCGGACTACAAGAGCGACTACGACCCGGTCATGGTCAAGAAGACGCTCCAGGACTTCATGGGCCAGGTCGCCTACCAGCACGCCAACTCCACCTACCTGGGTCTGCTCGGCGCCCCCGACGTGCTGCCCGGCCCGGTGGTGCGGGCCATCACCGGCACCACTGGAAAGGCCGGCAGCGCGGTCGTCATCGCCGGCAGCGGCTTCGGCGCGGGCACGGCGGTCGACTTCGGCGCGGTCCCGTGCCGGAACCCGGCCGTCAGCGGCGACGGCACCGCGATCAGCGTCTACGCGCCTCCCGGCGTCGGCGTCGTCGCCGTGCGGGTCACCACCAACCTGGGCACCTCGCCGGCCGTCCCCCTCGGCCAGTTCGCCTACGGCGGCCCCGCCCCGGTGGTGCTGACCGGCATCGCCCCGGACAGCGGCCGCAAGGGCGACCCCGTCACCATCACCGGCGTCAACTTCGGCTCCGACGCCCAGGTCTTCTTCGGCGACAACCCCTCCCCGTCCGTCCGGGTCGAGCGCACGGGCACGCCCGGCCAGATCGTCGCCACCGCGCCCGCCCCGACCACGGGCCTGGGCAAGCCCAGGACCATCGACGTCACCGTGCTGTCGAACGGCTACTCGTCCCCGACCGGTCCGGCGGCCGAGTTCACCTACAAGGAGCTGTGACGCCCGCTCGCGGAGCGCCGGGCCGGACGGTCGGTGCCGCCCTGGTGCCGCTGGGGCATCGGGGCGGCACCAGGGCGGCACCGGGGCGACGGCCGGTCAGCCGCCCGTGCCGGGGCGGTGGACGGTGAGGCCGCCGAAGGCCGACAGCGCGCCGGCCGGGTCCCCGGCCCTGCCGCGCAGCGCGGCGTCCAGGAAGGCGAGGGTGGCCCCGGCGACGAGGCGCGGGCTCCCGGTGCGGCCCAGGGTGCCGACGATCGAGGGCACCGGCGGCAGGTACAGGGGGCCGTCCATGAAGGTGAGGTGGGCGGCGCCGGGGACGGTCAGCCGGTAGCTCGCCCCGGTGCCGGCGGCGAGCGCCTCGGTGAGGCGGGGCAGGTAGCGCGGGTCGGTCGCCGGGGTGATCGCCTGGGTGAGTGCGAGCACCGGCTGGGCGAGGGCGGGCGAGGCGGGGCCGTGGGGGAAGCCGTCCAGGTCGATGACGGCGCCGAACCGGTGGTCCTGCCGGGCCGCCTGGAGGGCGGCCGCGCCGCCCATGGAGTGGCCGGCCACCGCGGCCCGGCCGGTGTCCAGGCGTCCGGTCAGAGGGTCGGCGCCGGTTCCTTGGCCCGGGCCGTTCCCCTGGTCCAGTCGGTCTCCCCGGTCCAGGCCCTCCAGCCGGGTGAGGACGAAGCGGAGGTCGGCGGCCCGGACCGCCGTCCAGCCGGCCGCCAGTTCCTCGTCCTTGTCCGGGTCGCCGCTGGAGGCGGTCTCGGTGGTGACCGTCCGGCCGTCGGCGAGGACGACGGCGGCGGAGTCGTACGGGTGGTCCAGGGCGGCGACCACGTAGCCGTGGCTGGCCAACTCCTCCGCCCAGGCGGTGTTCTGGGTGCGCACCCCGCCCGACCCGGGGGAGAACAGCACGACGGGGAACCGTCCGCCGCCGTCCTCCACCGGCGCGTCGAAGACCGCGCGGCTGCGGGCCCGCGGGACACCGTCGACCAGGAAGCCGGGCAGCCCGACGCCGCGGGCGAGCGCCTCGGAGACGGTGCGCGCCTCCTGCTCCGTGCGCCCGAGGTACTGGGCCCGCGGCGTACCCGCCGGGCTCCTGCGCGCCGGATACCAGAGCTGGACCACGACCGTGCGCCGGTCGTCCGGATCGGCGGTGAAGGTCTCGGGGCGGTCCGGGTCCGTCCACTGCACCACCCGGGTGCCGACCGCGAACCCGCCCGACGGCTCCGGGAACACCGGCACCGGGAAGGCCCACGCGGCCACCGGACCGGCGGCGATCAGGCCCAGGCAGGCCGCCGACCCCGGCAGCGCCAGCCACCAGCGCGCCCGCCACGCCCGGCGGCCGCCGCGGCGACGCAGCAGGGGAGCGACGGCGAACGGCGACGCGAGGGCGGCTCCCGCCAGCACCGGCAGCAGCTGCCAGCGGATCCCCGCCACGGCGAGGAGCACGAGCGCGGACAGGACGAGAAGAGCCCCCGCCGCGATCGTGACGCGGGGGCGGACGGCGGGCGGCAGCCAGCGCGCCGCCACCAGCGCGACGGCGCCCAGCAGGGCGAGGACTTCCAGGGGGGACAGCTGAGGTCCCGTCATGATCTCGGTCACCCGGCCATGCTCGGCGCCGGGCCCGCGCCGCCGCATCGGCCCCGGGGCGCCGCCGGATGCGACCGGGGTGGCCATCCGCGGAAGGCCCCGTACGACCGGAGTAGCACGCGGGCACGCCGGATCCGCCACCGCGCTGCGACCACGGGAGGCACCGGGACTCCTCCTGCGGTCGTACCCCGGGACGGTGGCATCAGCCGGTGGACTCATGCGCCCCACGGGGCCCGCGGCCTACCGTGGCAGGGCGCGGCGCGTACCCGGTGGTACGCGGTGGCAGCCCCGCCCGGGGCCACCGTGGCGCCCCGACCGACAAGGAGGTGTGATGAGCGAGGCGGTCGCTCAACACCGCGACGCCCAAGGCCTGTTGCGAGTCCCGGCCCGGCTGCGGTGGACGAGGGCGGCCTCCCGGCTGCCGCCCGTGGTGGGGGACTCGCTGCCGGCGGTGCTGCTGCTCCTCAACGTCGTCACCACCCGCACCCCGCACGAGGTGCCGGTGGCCGCCGCCCTCACCGCCGCCCTCACACTGCCCCTGCTGTGGCGCCGCCGCGCCCCGGTCGCGGTGTTCGGCGCCGTCGCCGCCGCGGCCTTCGTCCAGTGGCTGGCGGGCGTCCAACTCCCGGCGGACGTGGCCCTGTTGGTGGCGCTCTACACGGTGGCCGCGCGCACCGGCCGGCGCGGCACGCTCGCCGCCGCCGCCGTCACACAGGCCGGAGTCCTGCTGGCCTGCCTGCGCTGGGCGGCCGACGGCGCGTTCCTGACCCCCTTCGTCGCGGCCACCGCGACGACCGTCGCCGCCGCCGTCCTCGGCGTCAACGTCCGCACCACGCGCGCCTACCTCGCGGCCGTGGAGGAACGCGCCGGCCGCCTGGAACGGGAACAGGAGCAGCAGGCGCGACTGGCCGTCGCCGAGGAACGCACCCGCATCGCCCGGGAGATGCACGACATCGTCACCCACAACTTGTCCGTCATGGTCGCGCTCACCGACGCCGCGCTCTGCACCCAGCACTCGGCGCCCGGCCGGACCACCGCCGCGATGCACCAGGTCTCCGAGACGGGACGCCAGGCCCTGACCGACATGCGGCGCACACTGGGCGTCCTGCGCACCGACGAACCGGACGCCGAGCGCCACCCGCTGCCCGGCATCGCCCAACTGGAGGCCCTCGCCGACCAGATGTGCGCCGCCGGGCTGCCGACCCGCCTCGACGTCCACGGCGGCCACGACCACGTCCCCGCCACCGCACAACTCACCGTCTACCGCCTGGTACAGGAAGCCTTGACCAACACCCTCAAGCACACACCCGCCGGCACCCGCGCGAAGGTCCGGATCCAGTGCTCGGCCGCCGCCGTCACCGTGGACGTCACCGACAACGGCCCCCTCCGTCCGCGCCCCGCCGCCACACCCCCGCCCGGTCACGGCATCCCCGGCCACGGCATCCCTGGCATGCGCGAGCGCTCGGCCGCCTACGGCGGACCGCTGCGGGCCGGACCGCTCCCGGGCGGCGGCTGGGAGGTCCACACCCGGCTGCGTCTCGACGGCGGCGCGGTGGCGTCCGCATGACGATCCGCGTCCTGATCGCCGACGACGAGGCGCTGCTGCGCATGGCCTTCGCCACCGTCCTGGAGGCCCAGCCCGACATCGAACCGGTCGGTGAGGCCGCGGACGGCGCCGAGGCCGTCCGCCTCTCCCGGGAGCTGCGCCCCGACGTCGTCCTCATGGACGTCCGGATGCCGAGGACCGACGGGATCGAGGCCACCCGGCAGGTCGTCGCGGCCTCCCCGCGCACCAAGGTGCTGATCCTCACCACCTTCGACCTGGACGCGTACGCCTTCGCCGGGCTCAACGCCGGGGCCTCGGGCTTCCTGCTGAAGAACATCAGGCCCCAGGAACTCCTCGCCGCGATCCGTGACGTCGCCGCGGGTGACGCGGTGGTCTCCCCGAGGATCACCCGGCGCCTGCTCGACAACCTCCGCCCGCACCTCCCCGCCGGCCGCAGCCCCGAGCACGACGAGCGGCTGGGCCGGCTCAGCGCCCGCGAACGCGAGGTGCTCGTCCAGGTGGGCCGCGGCCTGTCCAACGCCGAGATCGGGGCCGCCCTCCACCTCGCGGAGGCGACCGTGAAGTCCCACCTGGGGCGCGTCCTGCACAAGCTCGAACTCCGCGACCGGATCCAGGCCGTGGTCTTCGCTTACGAGAGCCGCCTCATCCACCCGGCCTGGCCGCGCCGGGACGGTGCCGGGGCCGCTGCCGGCGCTCGTGCTCGACCCGGGTGACACCTTCGTCACCCGGGTGACCACGGAAGCCGTGCTTCGGCGAATGGACGGGGCCGGGCTGACGGTAGTCGCCTCCGCGATGGCAGTCGCCGACGCGAATCACAGCGATTGGATCCGCACCGCAATCGTCGACGTGTTCGGCATCTTCTCCGAGGACCGGGACGAAGCGGTACGGCTGTGTGAGGAGATGCTGCGGGACACCGACGACCGGGTTGCCCTGGGAGCCCGTCAGCTGCACGGCATCCTGGCGGAGATCGACCCCGTTCCTCGCCCCGCGTAGCGCGGGTCATCCCGGCGGGGTGGCGATCTGGGGCTTCGAGGCCGGCGACGCGGCGAGCTTGGAAGCGCAGGTTCGAGCGGGCGGCCTGGAGGGCGTCCGCGTGATCGGTGCCCGGGCACCAGACCTTGGCGATGGCTCCACCCTTGGGCGGGCGCCAGGTGTGGTGGGGGCCGAGTTGGACCGGGGAAGCGCTGAGGGGGTCACAACGGGCCTTCCAACAAGGGGGGTTGGATCGTCTTGGGTGGTGTCGCGGCGTGGATGGCGATCTCGTCCAGGCACACTGTCATGACGCACACCCGGCGTACGCGGTCCAGTGCTGCGAGGTGCTCGCACCGCTTCGACTCCTGGTCGGCTTCGAGGAGTTCATCGGCCAGCATGGCCAGCAGGGTGGGGCGCGGCCCGGCGCCGTCGGTACGGCGCAGCCGGCGGGCGGTGTCCTCCATCACCTCCGCGAGGCGGTCCATGGGCGGGTCGCCGAGCTGCGGGCCGCCGAGTCGGGGGAGTTCCGTCGCGATGCGGCTGAGCGCGTCCTGGGGCAGGAGCGGTACGCCGTCCACGCAGGGCACGCCCGGAAGTTTCCGGGTGGCCCAGAGCTGGAGGAGCTCGAAGTCGGTCATCGGGACTGCCCGGGCGGCAGGGGGTTCGCCGGCCCCGTCGGGCACATGGGGCAGGTGCTGTCCAGGACGCCGGGCACCACCCCGTGCAGACGGAAGACCGCTGCCGGGTTGCTGCGGGTGCCCGTCAGGTAGCGGATCGTCTCCAGGTGCTTCCCGGCCGTGTTGTGCGAGATGGACCTCATGGCGGCGATCTGCTGGTTGGTGCAGCCGTCGACCGAGAGCTGGAGCGTGTGCACGACCGTCTCGGGCAGTTGCTCCTCCAGTTCCGTCCGGGGCGGGAGAAGCAGCTTCATCCGGCAGGCCGTGTCGACCATCTGCACCCAGGTCCGCGCCCGCACCTTCACCCGCAGCGAGTTCAGGTACTCACGCACCCGGTCGGGCGTGACCGCGGCGCCTCCGGAGCGCTCGGGCAGGGAGTTGACGGCGTCCGCGATCTCGATCGCGTTGAGGCCGGTGACCAGGTGGCTCAGTACCAGGGCCTGGTGCCTGCTGACCTTCTCGGCGATGTAGTGGCCGCACCGGAGGACCCGGGGCTCGTGGACGGCCGGCAGCAGGCGCGCACCCGGGCCGGGGGCCGTCACCGCGCTCCCCAGTTCCACGGCGCGGGGAAGGCGCCGCGCAGGCACGCGAGGCGGTGGGCGGCCAGCCGGCGGGCGCGCTTGTCGAGGTGAGCGCGGCGTACCGTGTCCACCACCTCGGTGAGGACGACGGTGTCGCGGACCGTCTGGTAGCCGGGCCAGGCGCCGATGCAGGGGTAGCCCGGGTCCTGGCCGTCCAGGTAGGAGAGGTAGGTGTCGGCGTAGGTCCGGTGGTCCTCGCGGGGGCCGAGGAGCAGTTCGGAGCGCCAGCGGGCGGCAACACGGTCCCACTCCCGGTGGCCGCGCCGCAGCGGGTGGCGCAGCAGGAGGCCGATGTGGACGCCGTCGTCGTGGACGGGGACCATGGCGCGGGTGCCGAAGACGACGGTGTCCGGGGTCGGCCAGTCGAGGTGTGCCCACTCCTCGTGCAGCCGGGCCGCGCGCTCGTGGAGGAAGGCGCGGGCGTGGTCGTCCAGCGGGGCGCGGTCCAGGCCGTCGAGGAGGCCGGCGAAGGGGTCGTGCTCCCGCAGCCATGGGGCGGCCTCGGGGTCGATGCGGTGGGTGAGGGCGGTCACCCATGCGGACAGGGATGTGTCGGTGCTCGGCGGGCCGCACTGGTGCCAGAAGCTGACGGCCTGGCCGTCGGTGGCCGTGATGACGTCCGTGTAGTACGGGGCGGTGGTGGCAACCCGTTGCCGCCGCAGGAACTGCGCACCCCTGACCAGGGCCCAGGCCTCGTCCGCGTTCGGGTGGACGATGGCGACGGAGTTCGAGGCGGGCAGCCGCCAGAGGTGGTTCGGGCTGTCGCTGACCAGCTCGGCCCGTACAGCCCACTGGGTTTTCTTGCCGCTGGTGGTCGCGCAGGCCTGTTTCAGGGCCTCGTAGGAGGCGGCGACCTCTGCTCGGCGGGCCGGGCTGGTGGTCTTGAGCGGATCTCCGGTGCGCATGGCGACGTTCACGGCGCGGTCCTCGGTACGAAGTCGGGTGAGGGAGTCGGGTGAGGGAGTGAAAGGTCCGGGACGCCTTGCTTGGCGGGGTCGTCCCGGACCGGGCGGCCCGGTGCCGGGTGGCACGTGCCGGGACGGGCGGCGGGTCGCGTTCCCTCCGCACTCCGGCGCCCGGTTCGGCCGGGGCTGGGGCGGACGGGGGTGTGCCGTCCACGGCGCGCGGCCTACCCGCCGCCGATTCCCGGCGGCGGGTGGTCTTTTGGGGGTGTGTGGGCCCGGCCCCACGTTCAAGGGCCGGGCCCACACCGGGCGGCGTCGCCAACTTCGTGCCGCCCGGTCGCGGGGCCCTGTACGGGCCCCGCAGGTTGTCCGAGCCGGCAGCCCCTCGGGAGGGGTGAGGTGAGGGGGCGGCTCCGGACGCGGTGAGCATGCGTGCCCCTGGAGGTCGGGCGGTGCTCTTCCGCCACCCGCTCCGGGAGTGGACCGGAGCGGGTGTTCTGGGATCCGGTGGTGGCCTGCGCGAGCGAGTGCGGCAGGCTGCCACCGGAGGTCTACGCGGTGGTGGTCATGCGGGTATTCGGTCGAGCTCCGGACGGCCGGGCGGCAGGGTCCCGACGGCCGGCCGAGGCCGGGACTCCCGCAGGACGGCGGCCGAGCGCAGGGCCGCGACCCGCAGGCCGATCGGCTCGACGGCTGCGGCCGAGGCCGTCGGCTGCGCGGGAGCGGGCAGTTCGAGCTCGACCCAGACCTCCTTGCCGCCATCGGGAAGGTCTTCGATGCCGAACCGGGCCGCGTGGGCCATGACCAGTCGCAGGCCGCGGCCGCAGGTCGCCTCGTCGTCCGCCGTCCGGTACTGCGGTCGCCCGGGCCCCGGGTCGGTCACGGACACCCGCAGTGTCCCGGGGGTATACGTCAGGGAGGCGGTCAGCTGCACGTCCGGCCGGTCGCCGCCGCAGCCGTGCACGATGGCGTTGGCACCGAGCTCGGACAGCACGAGCTCCAGGTCGTCCCGCACGGCGTCCTGCTGCCGGCCGTCAAGGCCCAGCTTGGGCAGGACCGCCTTCGCCCAGCGGCGAAGAGTGCGGATCTGTACGGGCTCGGCGGGGAAAGCGGTGGTGAAGGAGCTTCGAAGGCGGGACGTGGACATCGGCGAACTCCGGGGTGAGGGACCCAATGCGGCCATCGGCCGGTGGGATGAGACCCGTGTGGCTGGAAGCTGCATCCAAGAAGCAGCCGACGACTAGTCAACTGCCGTTCCCGTTTGGGTGGATCGGCCAGGAGGCATGGCTGTTTCTGGGACATGGCTCAGAAATATGGCGAGTATGGACGGAGACGTTCAGCACAAACCCGGGGAGCAGCGAGGATGACCACGCGCGACGACGTCGAGACGATCGGCCCGCTGCTTCGGAGACTGCGGAAAGCCACCAGCCGTACGCAGGAGGAGTTGGCCGGCGATCTGTCGAAACGCCGGAGTCATCCGATGGAGCAGGGGATGGTGTCCCGATGGGAGACCGAGAAGGCCCTGCCTGACCCGACGTCGCAGCAGCTCCTTGCTGCTGAGTTCGACGTGCCGGTAGAGGAACTGCGCAGGGCCGTTGTCGCGGCCCGACGGATCAGGCGGCAGAAGAAGCAGACGGCGAAGGAGCGGGACGTGAATCGTCGGCAGTTCATGGCAGCGGGAGCCGGGATCGCGGTGATACCCGCGATCGACTACCTCGGTTCCGGGCCAAGGCTCGGTCCGGATGTTCCCCGGCAGTTGCGCGTGCGCACCGCACGGCTTCGGCGGCTGGACGACTTCATGGGCGGCGGGGACACCTACGCCATGTACTGCCAGGAGCTGAAAGACACGGTCCGCCTGGTCGATGAGGGCGTCTACACCGAGGCCACCGGGGCGGGCCTGCGGAGTGTCCTTGCCGAGCAGGCCCAGCTCGCCGGGTGGGCGGCGTTCGATGCCGGCCGCTACGGTGAAGCGCGCTCGCACTACCTGACCGCGATGGCCGCAGCTCAGGCTGCTGAGGACAGCTCGCTGGCGGGTAACTCCTACGCCTTCCTCGCCTACCTGGAGTGGGCCACCAACGGCCGCTCCGGGATTGAGTTCGCCACTGCTGCCTGCGAGACGGCCGGCCGTGACGCCTCACCGAGGGTGCGGGCCCTGCTGTGGGACCGTCTGGCCTGGCAGCACGCCACCAGCGGCAACGCCAACGCCACCGGCCGCGCCCTCGCTGCTGCCGAAGAAGCGATCCGAGAGGAAAGCGACCGGCCGGAACCAGACTGGGTGTACTGGGTCGATGCGGACGAAATCGCCATCATGACCGGCCGATGCTGGGCCGAGCTCCACCGGCCGCTGCGAGCGATCCCCGCGCTGGAGTCAGCGCTGTCCCGCTACGACGACACGAGGGCCCGCGACAAGGCGCTCTACCTGTCCTGGCTGGCCTCCGCCTACCTGGACGCGGGAGAAATCGAGCACTCCGTCGCGATCACCGGCAAGGTGCTCGACCTCTCCCACGGGCTCGCCTCGACTCGCCCCGCCGGTCGCTCCCGCATCCTCCTCCACCGACTTCAACAACACCGCCAGCTCTCGCCGGTCGCTGAACTCCTCGAACGCAGCAGGGTGCCCTAACAATCTGTGGGTCGCGTCGCCCGGGTGGTCCAGTCCAGGGAGAGCTGTGGCCCGGACAGGATCGGCAGCGAGACACACCCCCGGGTTGTCGTACGGGTGCCTCGGCGAGCCTCCGGCTTCGACCGGCCGCCGGTAGCCGCGGCCTCGCCGGCCCTCGCGCGCTGTCGACCGTGAACGGGGATCGCTCGTGCGGGGGGCAAGCTGGCACTGTCGGCCCGCGCTGTGGGGTACTGGGTCGGATGCGTACCCCGATTTCCCGGGAGGTGATCAGGGCGTCGAACCTGGTGGTCCAGACGAACAAGCCTGCGCCCGTTGACTCTTCCAGCTCATCAACAACATGCTCGGAGGTGAAGAAGGCCTCTGGCGACCTCTTGAGAATGGCAGCCTGAAGGGGGCGTGCCCCCCAAGAAATCCAATGATGCGTCAATTGTTCGACTGGATTGGGAAGCTACTGGACAAGCTCCATGCTGCGGATGAGGCCCGAGAGGGCGGCAGCCTGTGACGGCACCCCGACCTGGACAAGTTCAGTGACCAGGGCACGGCTCATGGGGTCGGCGTACACGTAGTGCGGAGCCGCACTTGCGGCTTCCTTCAGCTTGATCACGGCTGCCGAGCTCTTGCCCATCCGGTGCATCGCCCGGGCTTCGTCGATCGCGTAGTGCGTGCGCCGCTCCTTCGACGGGATCCGGGAGATGTCGACCTCCGGGACGTAACCGAGTCCGCGGTCCGGCTGGTCGACTTCGACGCCGGCTTCCGCCGCGTGCACAGCCACGACGCCACGTCCGAACACCGTGTGGTTCGCCAGGTCGTACCAGTCGCCACCGAGGCGGTCGGCATCCTCCAGAGCGGCGTTGATGCTGGACCAGGCGTCGTCCTTGCGTCCCGCCCGGGCGTGGGCAATCGAGCACCGCAGTTGCAGGGCCCCGCGGAGGGATACTGCCTCCCGGTCGGGCGCGCCTCTCTCGGCGTAGGGTTCAAGGTCCCGCATCGCGGCTTCGGCAACCGCGACGGTCTCCCGGTTCGAGGCCTGGTGCAGCAGCGCACCGCACCTGTCCCAAGCGACGGCAGCCCGCATCAGCGGGTCGTCAACAGCGGTTGCGGCACTGGCTGCGACTTCCGCAGCCGACCAGGCCAGATCCGGGTAGCCGAGTTGGTTCAGGCACATCCGGGCGGTCCTGGCGGTGTCGATCAACAACCTGAGGGCCTCCTCTCGTTGGTGCCCGGCGTGGGTGAGTACTGCGGTGTTCAGGTCTTCGATCAACGGGGGCAGCAGCGTGGCGACGCTGGGCAGGTTCGCGGCCTGGCGGGCCGCGTTGGCGCGACGGGACTGCCGCTGTAGCTCGGCCAGTTCGACTGGGGCGCCTTGAGGAATGAGTCCGGGGTGTCCGGAGAGAATCAGACCGGCGCGACGGATGCCGGTCCGGATCGCGGGGACGTGCGCGTGGGCGAGGCTTCCCCCGCCGCGCTGGAGTCGGTACGGCTGGCCGAGCAGCCATACGACATCGACATCGCAGCGGTCGGCGATGGCGGTGATCACGCTGTACCGGTCGAGCGGCTGTCGGCCGCTCTCGACGTTCGCCATCCAGGACTCGGCCCGCCCTAGGCAGTCGGCCAGCTCAACTTGCGTCAGCCCAGCCGCATTTCGGGCAATCCTCACGCGTGCGCCAATGTGCTCGCTGTTCAGAGGCATGCTGGTGTTCTCCGTTCTGACCCCACTCAGTCAGGACGGTACTCCGGATACCGCCCCCGTGGAGCGCTTGGGCCGAACGGGGGTACATCCCTTGGCTTCGGCATCGTCGCATGGCCACTGCCTGCCGACTCTGCTGCTCCCACACGGTGTCCTAACCGCCTGCGGGTCGCGTCGCTCGGGTGATCCAGTCCAGGTAGAGCTGTGGCCCGGACAGGATCGGCAGCGAGACCACCTCCGGGTTGTCGTACGGGTGTTCCGCGACGACGTGCCCTTCCAGTTCGGTGACCCGGTCCTCCGTCGTGCGGAAGGCGACCTGCCACTCAGTGCCCTCGCACACCTCTCCGAGGTGTCGATAGGTCGTGGCGACCGGTCCGGTGACCTGCCCTGAAGCAGCCAGACCGGCTTCGACCGCGGAGCGGGACAGCTTGGCAGCAGCGGCTTCGCTGCTGACGGTGGTGATCGTGATCAGGAACTCAGCCATACCCGCGACAGTACTCGGCGCGCCTTCGTCTTCGACCGGCCGCCGGTAGTCGCGGCCTCGCCGACCCTCGCGCGCCGTCGACCGTGAACGGGGATCGCTCGTGCGGGTGACAAGGCGGCTGGTGCTGCTGGCCCTTGTTGTGGGGCACTGGGTGAATGCGTACCAGCAGGACGGCCACCGTAGGGGCCCTGCTCACCCTCCTCACCGCGGTGCCGACGGTCCGGCCCGATCGGCTGCCGACGCCCTCGCGGGCGTCACCAGTTGCCCGACCACCGCTCACGTCACCGCGGCCGAGCTCATTGTCCTCGGCCGTGACCGGCAGATGGACGAGTGGGAGACCGGTGCCCGTGTCCCGCTGGGCTGAAGCGCGGACGTAAAGAAGCCCGCGGGTGGCGGGCGGCCGCCACCCGCGGGGCCGGGCCGTCCGGGCCGGGTCCCCATGTTTAGGAGATGTGGGGGCTGATGCGGGGGGGGGGGCTGAAAGCGTAGAG
>NZ_JBHTWX010000157.1:0-14771 GCF_042792155.1 Kitasatospora sp. NPDC056651
GCCGCGGCGGCCGGTGCGCGGCCGTGCGCCGGGACTCGCGCGTGGACCTCTGGACTTACTAGGACGTCCAACTATATGGTCGACGGCAGGTCCGCGGTGTCAGGGAAGCCGGTGTGAGTCCGGCACGGTCCCGCCACTGTGACCGGGGAGTCCGTCCTCATGCGACAGGGGCCACTGGCAGCCAGCCGGGAAGGCCAGGGGGCGGGCGTGGATCCGGGAGTCAGGATACCGGCCGCGGGTGGTTCGTGTTTTCCACGAGGATGGAGACGACACGCATGACTCCGGGCCGCTGTTCCCGTTCCGCTGCCGTGCTCTCGACCGTCGGGGCCCATCGCCCCTGACGGTTCGTCAACTACTGCCCGTCGTAGGCCGACGCATCGGCACGCGTGCGCGGCGGTGCGCTCCATTCCTCCTCTCCCACCTCCGATGAGAGAAGGAACCGATGGTCCGTGAACTGACCCACTTCGTCGGCGGCAAGCACACCGCCGGGACGTCCGGCCGGTACGGGGACGTCTTCGACCCCAACACCGGCCGGGTGCAGGCCCGGGTGCCGCTGGCCGACCGGGCCGAGGTCGAGGCGGTGATCGCCGACGCGGCACAGGCGCAGCCCGAGTGGGCGGCCTGGAACCCGCAGCGGCGGGCCCGGGTGCTGCTGCGCTTCCTGCGACTGGTCGAGCGGGAGAAGGAGGAACTCGCCCGGCTGCTCTCCGCCGAGCACGGCAAGACCGTGGCCGACGCCCACGGGGACATCCAACGCGGCCTGGAGGTCGTGGAGTTCGCCGCCGGCATCCCGCACCTGCTGAAGGGCGAGTTCAGCGACAACGCCGGCACCGGCATCGACGTGTACTCGATGCGCCAGCCGCTGGGCGTGGTCGCGGGCATCACCCCGTTCAACTTCCCGGCGATGATCCCGCTCTGGAAGACCGCACCCGCGCTGGCCTGCGGCAACGCCTTCGTGCTCAAGCCCTCCGAGCGCGACCCCTCGGTGCCGCTGCGGCTGGCCGAACTGTTCCTGGAGGCCGGGCTGCCGCCGGGCGTGCTCAACGTGGTCAACGGCGGCAAGGAGGCCGTGGACACCCTGCTGGAGGACCCGCGCGTCCAAGCCGTCGGCTTCGTCGGATCGACGCCGATCGCGCAGTACGTGTACGCCACCGCCGCCGCGCACGGGAAGCGGGCGCAGTGCTTCGGCGGCGCCAAGAACCACCTGATCGTGATGCCGGACGCCGATCTCGACCAGGCCGCCGACGCGCTGATCGGCGCCGGGTACGGCTCGGCCGGCGAGCGGTGCATGGCGATCTCGGTGGCCGTCCCGGTGGGGGAGGTGACCGCGGACGCCCTGGTGGCCAAGCTGGTCGAGCGGATCGCCGCGCTGAAGGTCGGCCGCTCGGACGACCCGGCGGCGGACTTCGGCCCGCTGGTCGGCGCCGACGCGCTCGCCCGGGTCCGCGGCTACCTGGACACCGGCGTCGAGGAGGGCGCCGAACTCGTCGTGGACGGACGTGACTTCACCCTGGAGGGCCACGAGGGCGGCTACTTCCTGGGCGCCTCGCTGTTCGACCGGGTCACCCCCGGCATGCGGATCCACCGCGAGGAGATCTTCGGCCCGGTGCTCACCGTGGTCCGCGCCGCCGACTACGAGGAGGCGCTGCGGCTGCCCAGCGAGCACGAGTTCGGCAACGGCGTGGCCATCTACACCCGGGACGGCGACACCGCCCGGGACTTCGCCCGCCGGGTGAACACCGGCATGGTCGGGGTCAACGTGCCGATCCCGGTGCCGATCGCCCACCACACCTTCGGCGGCTGGAAGCGCTCCGCCTTCGGCGACCTCAACCAGCACGGGCCGGACTCGATCCGCTTCTACACCCGCACCCGGACCGTCACCTCGCGCTGGCCCTCCGGGGTCAAGGAGGGCGCGAGCTTCACCATGCCGACGATGGGGTGAACGCCGTGCACACCAATGACCTGACGGATGATCAGTTCGCCATCGTGGCCGCCGTCCGGGACTTCGCGGCCGGCTGCCTGGCACCGTACGCGGTGGAGTGGGACCAGACCAAGCACTTCCCGGTGGACGTCCTGCGCAAGGCCGCCGGGCTCGGCCTGGGCGGCGTGTACGTCCGCGAGGACGCGGGTGGCTCCGAACTCACCCGCGCCGACGGCGTGCTGGTCTTCGAGGCGCTGGCGACCGGCTGCCCGTCCATCGCCGCCTACCTGTCCATCCACAACATGGTCGGCTGGATGATCGACCGGTACGGCAGCCAGGCCCAGCGCGCCCGGTGGCTGCCCGCGCTCTGCTCGGCCGAACACCTCGGCAGCTACTGCCTGACCGAGCCGGGCGCGGGCTCGGACGCCGCCGCGCTCACCACCCGGGCCCGCCAGGACGGCGACCACTGGGTGCTGGACGGCGTCAAGCAGTTCATCTCCGGCGCGGGCGCCGCCCAGGTGTACGTCGTGATGGCGCGCACCGGCGGTCCGGGGGCGCGCGGAGTCTCCGCGTTCGTCGTCGAACGGGACGACGCCGGGGTCTCGTTCGGGCCGAACGAGAAGAAGATGGGCTGGAACGCCCAGCCCACCCGGCAGGTGCTGCTGGACGGCGTCCGGCTGCCCGCCGACCGGCTGCTCGGCGGGGAAGGCGAGGGCTTCCGGATCGCCATGAGCGGGCTGAACGGCGGGCGCCTCGGCATCGCCGCCTGCTCCCTCGGCGGCGCGCAGGACGCCCTGGAGCGGGCCACCGGCTACCTCGCGGACCGCGAGGCGTTCGGCGCCCGGCTGCTGCACGCCCAGGCCCTCCAGTTCCGGCTGGCCGACATGGCGACCGAGCTGGAAGCGGCCCGCTCGCTGCTGTGGCGGGCGGCGACCGCCCTGGACCGGGGCGACCCCCGGGCGCCGCAGCTGTGCGCGATGGCCAAGCGGTACGCCACCGACACCGGTTTCGAAGTCGCCAACGCCGCGCTCCAACTCCACGGCGGCTACGGCTACCTGGCCGAGTACGGCATCGAGAAGACCGTCCGCGACCTGCGGGTGCACCAGATCCTGGAAGGAACCAACGAGATCATGCGCGTCATCGTCGCCCGCGGCCTGACGGGGGCCGCGTGATGGCCGGCCGGGAGCCCGACGAGGTCATCGTCCAGCGCGAGGGCCGCACCGGCCTGCTCGTCCTCAACCGGCCGGCGGCCCTGAACGCCCTCACCCACACCATGGTGCGACGGATGTCCGAGGCCCTGGAGGCGTGGGAGCGGGACGACCGGGTCGAGACCGTCGTCGTCAGCGGGGCCGGTGAGCGGGCCTTCTGCGCGGGCGGCGACATCGTGGCCATCCACCGCGCCGCCACCGGCGGGGACCCGGGCGCCGTCGAGGAGTTCTGGCGGGACGAGTACCGCCTCAACGCCCGGATCGCCCGCTACCCCAAGCCCTACGTCGCGCTGATGGGCGGCATCGTGATGGGCGGCGGCGTCGGCGTCTCCGCCCACGGCAGCGTCCGGATCGTCACCGAGACGACCCGGGTCGCCCTGCCGGAGGCCGGCATCGGCTTCGTCCCCGACGTCGGCGGCACCTACCTGCTCGCGCTCGCCCCCGGCGAGCTCGGCACCCACCTCGCCCTGACCGCCGGCTCCGTCGGCGCCGCTGACGCGCTGCTGTGCGGGCTCGCCGACCACTTCGTGTCCGCCGAGCGGCTCCCGGCGCTGCTGGACGACCTGGCCGAGCTGACCGTGCACGACGCGCTGCGCCGACACGTCGGGGCCTCGCCGGGCGGCGTGCTGGCCGGGCAGCGCGGCTGGATCGACCACTGCTACGCGGCCGGCACGGTGGAGGAGATCCTCGACCGCCTCCGGGACAGCGGGGAGCCCGAGGCGAAGAAGGCCGCGGACCGGATCACCGCCAACTCCCCGACCGCGGTGAAGGCCACGCTGACCGCGCTGCGCCGGGCCCGCTCGGTCGGCCCGCTGGAGGCGGTGCTGGACCAGGAGTACCGCACCTCCTGCGCGGCGCTCGCCACGCCGGACCTCGCCGAGGGCATCCGGGCTCAGGTGATCGACAAGGACCGGTCGCCACGCTGGCGCCCGGCGGCGCTGAACGCCGTCGAACCCGCCGCGGTGGCCCGCTACTTCGCCCCGCTCGGCGAGCGTGAACTCGGGCTCGCCGCCACCTCACCCCTGGAGCGCTGGTGACCCACAGCATCGGATTCGTCGGACTGGGCAACATGGGCGGCCCGATGGCCGCCAACCTGGTCAAGGCCGGGCACCGGGTGACCGGCTACGACCTGTCGGACGTGGCCCGGGACCGGGCGGCCGGGCACGGCGTGACCGTGGCCGGCTCGGCCGCGGCGGCGGTGGCGGCGGCCGAGGCGGTCGTCACCATGCTCCCGGCCGGACGCCATGTCCTGGAGACCTACCGGGAGTTGACGGAGGCGGCGCCCAGTGGCGCGCTGTTCGTGGACTGCTCCACCATCGCGGTCGGCGACGCCCGGATCGCCGCCGACCTCGCCCGCACCGCCGGACACCGGGCGGTGGACGCGCCGGTCTCCGGCGGGGTGCCCGGGGCCGAGGCCGCGAGCCTGACCTTCATGGTGGGCGGCTCCGACGGCGAGTTCGCCGAGGTGGAGCCGGTGTTGGCGGCCATGGGCCGCAAGGTGGTGCACTGCGGCCCGGCCGGTGCCGGGCAGGCCGCGAAGCTCTGCAACAACATGATCCTCGGGGTGTCGATGATCGCGGTGAGCGAGGCCTTCGTCCTCGGGGAGAGCCTGGGGCTCAGTCACCAGGCCCTCTTCGATGTCGCCGCCACCGCCTCCGGCCAGTGCTGGGCACTCACCACCAACTGCCCGGTCCCCGGGCCGGTCCCGGCCAGCCCGGCGAACCGGGAGTACGCGGCCGGGTTCGCCGCCGCCCTGATGGCCAAGGACCTCGGGCTGGCCGCCGACGCCGCCACCGCCTGCGCCGTCCCGGCCGAATTCGGGCGCCGGGCAGCGGAGTCGTACGCCGCCTTCGCCCAGGGCGAGGCGGGCGGGCTGGACTTCTCCGCGATCATCACCACCCTGAGGGAGGACGGCGAGTGACCGGCTACGAGACGATCCCGGCCGAGCGCAGGGGGCGGGTGGGGCTGATCACGCTCGACCGGCCGAAGGTGCTCAACGCGCTCAACACCCGGCTGATGACCGAAATCGTGGCAGCGTTCGCGGCCTGGGACCGGGGATGACGGCCTTCGCCGAGAGGCGCCCGCCGGAGTTCACCGACCGCTGACGGTGTCGCCCGGGTGCGCCGCCCCACCTCCGGGGCGGCGCGCCGCGCGCGGGTCGTAGCGGGTCAGCTGTTCGCGCGGACGGTCGCGCGGATCCAGTCGGCGAAGGCGGGTGCGCTGCTGTAGAGGCCGGGGCCGGAGGCGCACGGGACATGCCCGCCGATGCCCGGGCCGGAGGTGACGCCGATGAGTTCCCACCGCCCGCCCCGGCCGCGCTGGATCTGCGGCCCGCCGGAGTCGCCGAAGCAGGCCATCGCCCGCGGGACCCGGCTGACGGTGCACAGCCGGGTGGGGTCGGCGTAGCCCGGGTCGCACTCGGATTCGGCCGCCCGGCGGGTGTCCAGCTGCTGGAGGTGGTCGGGGAACCGCAGGCCGCCGAGATCGTCGGTGTCGACGACGGTGCCGAAGCCGAGCAGCCGGGTCGGGGTGCCGGGGACACCGGGCCGCTCGGCGACGGGAACGGGCCGTTCCTTCACCGGGCGGTCCAGACGGATCAGCGCGACGTCGTTCAGGTTGGGCCCGGCGCCCCCTCCCTGCCGGTAGCCGGGGTGGGTGAACGTGCCGGCGACGGCGCGGACGGTGCCGCCGGACCTGCGCTCGGAGCTGCCGATCCGGACGGTCCCGGTGGGCGTGACCAGGTTCGGGTCGACGCAGTGGGCCGCCGTCAGCACCCACTGGCGGTCGATCAACGAGGCACCGCAGACGCCGTCGTCCAGGCCCGGGGCCGACACCGGGACCGAGGCCATGAACGGATAGCGCTGCGTGGCGTCCGTCCCGTTGACGATCGCCCCGGCACTGCCGACCGTCACGGCGGTGAGTCCCACGGCGAGCACGGAGACGGCCGCGACGCGGGCCGCGCGACGCCGTACGGGGTTCCGACTGAACATCAGACATCCTCCTTGGAACCGGAGTTTCCGGATGCCTTCAGCCTTGCTCTCCAAGATCCACCGGGCCATCAGGGCAGCGGGTGCGAGGACGGTGGGGATATCCCCCCGAGGGGGCGGGAGGGAACCTCCCGCCCCGCTCGCCGGTGCCGCGTCCGGTCAGTCGCCCGAGCGCCGGAGCAGGTAGGTGTCCATGATCCAGCCCTTGCGCTCGCGGGCCCGCTCCCGCACCTCGCGGATCCGCGGGGCGGTCTCGGCGAGCGGCCCGGAGACCAGCACCTCGTCGGGGGTGCCGAGGTAGGCGCCGTAGTGGATGTCCAGCCCCTCGGGGTCGATCTCGGTGAAGGCGGCCCGGCCGTCGAGCATCACCACCACGTCGTCCACCCCCTCGGGAAACCCCTCGGCCAGGCGGCGCCCGGTGGTGATCTGCACCGGGCGGCCGACCCTGGTCAGCGTGGTGCGGTGCCGGGCGGCGAGCGCGGACACGCTGCTGATGCCCGGGACCACCTCGTACTCGAACGGCGCCCCGCCCCGGGCCGACACGTCCTCCACCACCGCGATGACGCTGTCGTAGAGGGCCGGGTCGCCCCAGACCAGGAACGCGGCGCGCTCGTCCGGGCCGAGGTGTTCGGCGACCAGACGCTCGACCAGGTCGGCGCGGCGCACCCGCCAGTCGTCCACGGCGGCCGCGTACGCGGGGGTGGTGCGGTCGCGCTCCGCGTCCGGCACCTCGACCACGCGGTGCCCGGGCCGGCCGTGGTCGGCCAGCATCCGGCGGCGCAGCCGGATCAGGTCCTGTCGCTCCTCGCTCTTGTCGAGGACGAAGAAGACGTCGGTGCGGGCGATCGCCTTGACCGCCTGCAGGGTGAGGTGGTCGGGGTCGCCCGCGCCGATGCCGATGACGTAGATGTGCCGCATGGGGACATTCTGCCGTCCGCCCGGGCGCGCGGCCCCAGGGGTCGTGCGTGGACCGACCGAAGAGGTGGGCGGTGGCCGTGAGCTGCGCGGATGGACGTAAGCTGGCGGGGCAGCTGGTTCGCCCCGCCCGCCAGGCGGGGCGTCGCAAGAGGGAACCCGGTGACGCCTTTCGACTGGCCGGTCCGGGACCGCCCCGCAGCGGTGAGCGGGAGCGACCGCCGTCCCGTGCACCGGGCCCGGCAACGGGGCCGGGAAGCGACGGCCGGTGGGCGTCCGTCCCCGGTTCCGGCCGGGAGGGCGTGCCCGCGAGTCCGAAGACCTGCCGCTGCCCGCGTGCCGTGGTGGCCCGCGGTCCCACCACGACCCCGAGTCGGGCCGACGGTGCGGGTGGACCGTATACGGACGGCTGCCCGCTCCTCGGCACGCCCGGGGCGCGCGACCTCACGAAGGAGAGTTCCGTGCAGCGGAACGCCGACCACGGTTCCCACGGCGCCATGACGGGCGGGCCGTCGCTGTGACCAGTCCCTCCGTCCTCTCCCGCACCCCGGCCGACTCGGCGGTCACCCTCGCGCACATCATGAGCGACCACGACACCAACCTCTACGGGACGGTGCACGGCGGCGTGATGATGAAGCTGATCGACGACGCGGCGGCCGCCGCCGCGGGCCGGCACGCCGGCGTTCCCGCGGTCACCGTCTCGGTCCGGGAGATGTCGTTCCTGGCGCCCGTCAAGGCGGGGGACCTCCTCACCGTCCGCGCCCGGGTCGGCCGCGCCGGGCGGACCTCGATGGACGTGTCGGTGGTGGTGACCTCGGAGCGGTGGAACCTCGCCGGGCCCGTCACCAGGGTGGCGACGGCGCAACTGGTCTTCGTGGCGGTCGACTCCGAGGGCAAGCCCCACCCGGTACCGGAACTGGCCCCGGAGGGCGACGCCGACCGGCCGCTCGGGGGCTCGGCCGAGTAGCCGCGCGCGGCCGCGACGTCTCACCATGCAGACGCCTTTCGAGATTTCCGCCTCGGCCACGGTGGTTTGCCCCTAAGCTGGCGGCGCAGCTGGTTCGCCCCGCCCGCCAGGCGGGGCGTCGCAAGAGGGAACCCGGTGACGCCTTTCGACTGGCCAGTCCGGGACTGCCCCGCAGCGGTGAGTGGGAACGACCGCCGTCATACGCACTGGACCCGGGACGGGTCTGGGAAGCGACGGCCAGTAGGTGTCCACCCCTGGTTCAGGCCGGGGAGGGCGCGCCCGCGAGTCCGAAGACCTGCCACTGCCCGTGCGCGACCGTTCGCGCGCGGCCATCCGGTGACCTCGTGGGCGGGTCGGCGACCATACCGGGCGGAGCCGTGCACGGGTGCGGACGTCCGTCAGGTCCGTCATCCCTTCGCGTCCTCGTGCCGTCACCGGGCACTTGAGGATTCAGGCTCGCGAAGGAGAGTCCCTTGACAGCGAAGTCCGCAGCCGCGGCGTCCGTGGCCACCGCGTACGGCTACCCCCGGCAGGGCCGTCACCGGGAACTGAAGAAGGCGATCGAGGGGTACTGGAAGGGCACGGTCACGGCCGAGGCGTTGCTGGCCACCGCCGCCGAGCTGCGCCGGACGAACTGGGCGCAGTCCGCCGAGGCCGGGGTGGCGGAGGTGCCGACCGGCGACTTCTCCCTCTACGACCACGTGCTGGACACCACCGTGGCGGTCGGCGCGATCCCCGCGCGGCACCGGGAGGCCGTCGACGCCGACCCGCTGGACGGGTACTTCGCGATGGCGCGCGGCACCCAGGACGTCGCACCGCTGGAGATGACCAAGTGGTTCGACACCAACTACCACTACCTGGTGCCGGAGTTGGGCCCGGACACGGTGTTCGTCGCGAACCCGGCCAAGGCCGTCGCCGAGTTCGAGGAGGCCCTCGCGCTCGGCCACACCGCCCGGCCGGTGCTGGTGGGGCCGGTGACCTACCTGCTGCTGGCCAAGCCGGCCCCCGGGGTGGCGGCCGACTTCCAGCCGATCACCCTGCTGGACCGGCTGCTGCCGGTCTACGCGGAACTGCTCGCCGCGCTGAAGGACGCCGGTGCCGAGTGGACGCAGCTGGACGAGCCCGCGCTGGTGCAGGACCGCACCCCGGCGGAGCTGAACGCGGCCGCCCGCGCCCTCCGTGAGCTGGGCGCCCTCACCGAGCGGCCCAAGCTGCTGGTCGCGAGCTACTTCGACCGGCTCGGCGAGGCGCTGGCGGTGCTGGCCAAGTCCCCGGTCGAGGGTCTGGCGCTGGACTTCACCGGCCCCGCCGCCGCGAACCTGGAGGACCTCGCCGCGGTGGGCGGGCTGCCCGGCAAGCGGCTGGTGGCCGGGGTGATCGACGGCCGCAACATCTGGATCAACGACCTGGAGAAGTCCCTCGCGACCCTGGCCACCCTGCTGGGCCTCGCGGACACCGTCGACGTGGCGCCGGCCTGCTCGCTGCTGCACGTGCCGATCGACGCCGCCGCCGAGCGCGACATCGACCCGCAGATCGCGCGCTGGCTGGCCTTCGCCAAGCAGAAGGCGCGCGAGGCCGCCCTGCTCGCCCGGGCCCTGCGCGAGGGCACCGGCGCCGTCACGGCCGAGCTCGCCGCCAACCGCGCCGACCTCGCCTCCCGCGTCAACTCCCCGATCACCCACGACCCGGCGGTCCGCGCCCGGGCCGCCGCCGTCACCGCCGACGACACCCGCCGCGCCCAGGCCTACCCTCGGCGGGCCGAGGCCCAGCACGCCCGGCTCGGCCTGCCGCTGCTGCCGACCACCACCATCGGCTCCTTCCCGCAGACCACCGAACTGCGCATCGCACGCGCCGACCTGAACGCCGGGAGGATCGACGCGGCGGCCTACCGGGAGCGGATGGAGGCCGAGGTCCGCGAGGTCATCGCCTACCAGGAGAAGGCCGGTCTGGACGTCCTGGTGCACGGCGAGCCCGAGCGCAACGACATGGTCCAGTACTTCGCCGAGCAGCTCACCGGCTACCTGGCCACCCGGCACGGCTGGGTGCAGTCCTACGGCACCCGGTACGTTCGCCCGCCGGTCCTGGCCGGAGACATCTCCCGCCCGCACCCGATGACCACCGAGTGGTTCGGCTACGCGCAGGGCCTGACCCGGCGCCCGGTCAAGGGCATGCTGACCGGCCCGGTCACCATGCTCGCCTGGTCCTTCGTCCGCGACGACCAGCCGCAGGCCGACACCGCCCGACAGGTCGCCCTCGCCCTGCGGGACGAGGTCACCGACCTGGAGGCGGCGGGCGCGGCCGTCGTCCAGGTGGACGAGCCGGCGCTGCGCGAGACCCTCCCGCTGCGCGCCGCCGCCCGCCCGGCCTACCTGGACTGGGCCACCGAGGCCTTCCGGCTGGCCACCTCGGGCGTGCGGGCGGACACCCAGATCCACACCCACATGTGCTACGCCGAGTTCGGCGCCGTCATGACGGCGATCGACGAGCTCGACGCGGACGTCATCTCCCTGGAGGCGACCCGCTCGCACATGGAGGTGGCCGGCGAACTCGCCGAGGCGGGCTACCCGCGTGAGGTCGGCCCCGGCGTCTGGGACATCCACTCCCCGCGGGTGCCCAGCACCGAGGAGGCCGTCGAGCTGCTGCGGGCCGGTCTCGCGGCGATCCCCGCCGAGCGGCTCTGGGTCAACCCCGACTGCGGGCTGAAGACCCGCGGCTGGCCGGAGACCCGCGCCTCCCTCGACAGCCTGGTCGGCGCGGCCCGGGTGCTGCGCGAGGAACTGGCGGGCTGACGGAGGCCGGCTGACGGGAGCGGGGCGGGCGCCGCGCCCACCCCCCGCCCCCCCCCGGGGGGGGGGGGGGGGGCCCGCCCCCCCCCGCGCCCCCCCCCCCCGGCGACCGTGCGCCGGCGACTCGCGCCCAGGTGGGTGCCCCCGGCAGCAGGCCCCCCGCGGCTCCCGCCGCGGTCCGTCCGGCACGATGGATGGTGCCGACGACACCGAAACGACGACACTGGGACTTCCGGATGGACCACCCGACCGACGACACCCGCCTGCCCGCTCCGCGCGGCGGCACCGAACCCTACGGCCACTGCGTGCTCCTCAAGCACGGCGAGGTCGCCCTGAAGGGCCGCAACCGGCGCGCGTTCGTGAAGCGCCTGGAGGACAACCTGCGGTCGGCGCTGCGCGGGGTGGGCGGCTCCACCTGGATCCGAACCCCGCACAGCCTCACCGTGCTCGGCGGACAGGTGCCCGTCGAGGCCCTGGTCGAGAGGGCACGCACCGTGATCGGCTTCAGCTCCGTGGAGCCGGCGCTGCGCGTGCCCAGCACGATGGAGTCGATCGAGGCGAACGGGCTGGAGGTGCTGCGGGCCGCGTGCGCGGGGCGGGCCGCCACCGGTTTCGCCGTGCGCGCCAAGCGGCGCGACAAGGCCTTCCCGCTGACCTCCTCCCAGCTGGAGCGGGAGCTCGGCGCCCTGCTCCAGCCGCGGGTGCCCGGCCTGCGGGTGGACCTGACCGCGCCCGACGTCACCCTGTCCGTGGAGATCGACCGCCACGAGACCTTCCTCTCCGCCGAGCGCCACCCCGGACTGAGCGGGCTGCCGGTGGGCTCCAGCGGCCGCGCCCTGGTGCTGCTGTCCGGCGGGTACGACTCGCCGGTGGCCGCCCACCGGGCCATGCGGCGCGGCCTGGCCTGCGACTTCGTGCACTTCAGCGGCGCGCCTTACACCAACCCCGCGTCGGTGTACAAGGCCTACGCCTTGGCCCGCGAACTCAACCGCTACCAGCCGCCCGGCGCCCTGCACGTCATCGCGCTCGGCAAGGCCCAGAAGCAGCTGGCCATCGCGGGCGCCGGACGGCTCCAGGTGGTCGCCCAGCGCCGGCTCATGGTCCGCACCGCCTCGGCGCTGGCCGCCGCCACCGGAGCGCAGGCGCTGGTGACCGGCGACAGCCTGGGGCAGGTGGCGAGCCAGACCCTGGCCAACATGGCCGCGGTGGACCAGGCGGCCACCCTGCCGGTGCTGCGCCCGCTGGTCGGCTGGGAGAAGCAGGAGATCATCGACCAGGCCAGGGCGCTCGGCACGGCCGAGATCTCCGTGCTGCCGGACGAGGACTGCTGCAGTCTGCTCGCCCCGCCGGAGGTCACCACCGGGGCGCGGATCGGCCACCTGCGGGCCGTGGAGCAGCGCCTCGACCTGGACGAGCTGGTCGAGGCGCTGCTGGAGAACGTGCAGGTGACGCGGCCCGGGCAGGAGGAGGACCAGGCGCCGCCCGTCGGCACCTGCGCCCTGCCCTCCTGACCTGCTCCGCCGTGCCGACCCCCGCCGTGGAGGCTCCGATACGGAGGTCGCTACGTGCAGCGGGCCCTTGAGCGCGCCGATCGCGGCGGTGACGGCACTGCAGAGGTCGGACAGGGCGGAGGTGACGACCCGGGCGATGAAGGTGGAGGCGTTGAAGCCGTGCTCCGCGTGGAGCACCAGGGAGGTCGGGGGCCGGGCGGCCGTCGTCCTCGGCCGGGTCCTCGGCGCCGAAGAAGCGCGGGGGAGCGGCTGGCGGTCGACCCGGACCGGCGCACCAGGGTGCCGTATCCGGTGGAAGGGGAGTGGTCGTGAACGACGTCGGGGTGCGGGTGGAGCGGGCCGCGCGGGCGGAGGACGGCGCCTGCCGCCACCTGCTGCTGTGGCGGGCCGGGCCCGGCTGGCGGATGGTCAGCAGCGCGGTGCTCGGCGGCGGGCTCGGGGAGCGTGCCTGGGTGCTCAACGCCCAGGTGCGGCCGGGCTATTCGCGGATGGACCCGGCCGGGCACCTGGCCGAACTGGCCGCCGGGCAGGGGCTGGTGGGCCCGGGTGTCGGGCTGATGACGGCGGCCGAGGTGGACGACTGCACCCGGGCCGAGGACGGCGGTGTCACCGCGCTGGTCACCGCCGGGATCGGGGTCGCGCTCTGGGCGGCCGACCCGGCCGCGGCGGCGGTCGCGTACCGGCCCGGGACGATCAACATCCTGGCCGTGGTGCCGGCCGCCGTCGAGGACGCCGGTCTGGTGAACCTGCTGGCCACCGCGACCGAGGCCAAGGTCCAGGCGCTGCTGGACGCCGGCTACGACTGCTCGGGCACCCCGTCCGACGCGGTCTGCGTGGCCGTCCGCGCCCCCGGCGCGGGCACCCCGGGCGACCCGTTCGGCGGCCCGCGCTCGGTCTGGGGCTCCCGGCTGGCCCGCGCCGTCTACCGGGCGGTGCGCGAGGGCGCCGAACTCGACCGCGAACGCCGGGCCGAGGGGCCTGCGGTGGCGCACCCGGCGACGCTGCCCGGCTGTCGCGTCCCGGACGTGTGCGAGGCCCGGCCCGGCGTCGCGGCCCGGGTGGTCACGCGCTGACCCAGCCGGCCGTCAGGCCCTGCACGGCCGAGCCGTCGAGGTCCTTGAGCTTGATCCCGGCGAAGCCCCGGGCGGCGCCGGAGGTGAGCAGCCGGAAGGCGGGGCGCTCGGCGGTGAGCAGGCCGAGGATCCGGTCGGCCACCTCCGCCGCCGGCTGCGCGTCGGCGAAGGCGGCGCGGGTGCGGTCGAGGTAGGCGGTCAGCGCCGGGGCGTACGGGCCGGCCTGCTCGACGGCGTCGTCCGCGAGGCCCACGTTGCGGACGAACTCGCTGGCCACCGCGCCCGGTTCGACGACGCTGACGGACACGCCGGTGGTGGCCGCGACCGGTGCGAGCGACTCCATGAAGCCCTCGACCGCGAACTTGGCGGCGCAGTAGGCCTCGTTGAACGGCTGGCCGACCACGCCGCCGACGCTGGTCACGGTCAGCAGGCGGCCCCTGCTCGCCCGGAGCAGGGGCAGGGCGGCCTTGGTGACGTTCAGCACCCCGAAGAAGTTGACCTCCATGACGGCGCGGACGTCGTCCAGGCCCTCCCGCTCCAGGGTGCCGACGTGGCCCGCGCCGGCGTTGTTGACCAGCGCGTCCAGCCGGTCCAGGCCGGCCAGGCAGGCGGCGACCGAGTCGGGCTCGGTCACGTCCAGCGCCCGGACGTCGACGCCCACCCCGGCCTCCTCGGCGGCGGCCAGCAGTGGGCCGGCCTTCGCGGTGTCGCGCATGGTGGCGATCACCTGCCAGCCGCCGCGTGCGGCGGCGACGGCGGTGGCCAGGCCGATGCCGGAGGAGGTGCCGGTGATCAGGACGGTCTTGTCGCTCATCGCGCTGTACTCCATACACTTATGGACCATAACCAATATGGCTCATAACTATGTGGCCTGATATTTCAGGCTGTCAAGCACCCCGATACCCTGGTCGCCATGCCCCACCCATCGGATGACCTCACCCAGGAGATCGTCGGACTCTTCGCGGCGATCAACCGGCGCTACGGCAGGGAGTCCGAGGCCGCCGCCGCGGTCCACGACCTCACCGCGACGCAGGCCAAGGCGCTGCAGGCCGCCGAATCGCCGGTCCCGACCCGCCGGATCGCCGAGAAGCTGCACGCGGAGCCGTCCAACGTGACGGTGATCGTCGACCGGCTGGAGTCCCGGGGCCTGGTCGAGCGCAGCGTCGATCCGGGCGACCGCCGCGTCAAGCGGGTCGCCGCCACCGCCACCGGCCGCGAGGTCGTCGCCGACCTGCGCGCCCGGACGCCCTTCGCCGGTGATCCGCTGGTCCGGCTGAGCGCCGACCAGCGCGAGTCGCTGCGCGAACTGCTGCGACTCGTCCTGGACGCATGACGAGCGGCCCCCGGACGGGTCGTCCGGGGGCCGCTCGTCACCGGGTTCAGCCGCCGTAGCGGAGCGAGAC
>NZ_JBHTWX010000158.1:0-13946 GCF_042792155.1 Kitasatospora sp. NPDC056651
GGCTGGGCCCGTCTGGAGGCCGAACTCTGTGCCGCGGTGGGAGTGGGTTTTTTGGGGGGGTGGGGGGGGTGGGCTGTGGGCGTGGCCCCGGGGGTGGTGGCGGCCGGGGGGCGCTCCCCCGGGGGGCCGCCGGCGCTCACGTCGTCACGCCGTGCCCAGCTCGTTGTCGATGAAGGCGAAGAGGTCGTCGGCGGAGGCGTTCTCCAGCCTCCCCGCGACGGACTCGCCGCCGGCGGCGGACAGGGTCTCGGTCAGCCCGTTGAGCATCGTCTGCAGGCGGGCGGTGAACCGGCCCTGCTCGATCTCCTCGACCTTCAGACCGGCGAACGCGGCCTCCAGCCGGTCGAGTTCGGCCAGCAGCGCGTCGGCCGAGGAGCCCCCCTCGCCCTCGCCCTCGCCCTCGCCGAGCTCGCCGCCGAGGTGCTCGGCCAGGGCGGCGGGCGTCGCGTAGTCGAAGATCAGCGTGGCCGGCAGCGACACCCCGGCGGCGGTGCTGAGCCGGTTGCGCAGGTCCACCGAGGTCAGCGAGTCGAAGCCGAGGTCGCGGAAGGCGGTGCTGGGCTCGATCCCGCCGGCCGCGCCGTAGCCGAGCACGGTGGCGGCCTGGGTGCAGACCAGGTCCACCAGGGCGCGCTTGCGCTCGCCGCCGGTCAGGCCGGCCAGCTTCTGGGCGAAGCCGTCGGGGACGGCGTTGTCGCCGCCGCCGGACGCGGCCAGGCCCTGGACCTCGGGCAGGTCGGCCAGCAGCGGGCTGGGCCGGGCGGAGCCGAAGGCGGGCGCGAACCGGGTCCAGTCCACGTCGGCGACGGTCAGCGTGGTCTCGCCGCCCTCCAGCGCCCGGCGCAGCGCGGTCAGCGCCTGGTCGGGGTCCATCGCCGACATGCCGAGGCTGCGGCCGGCGTCGCGCACGGCGCCGTGGTCGGCCATGCCGCCGCCGCCCCACAGGCCCCAGGCGATCGAGGAGGCCGCGAGGCCCTCGCCGCGCCGGTACTCGGCCAGCGCGTCCAGGAAGGCGTTGGCGGCCGCGTAGTTGGCCTGCCCGGCGCCGCCGACGGTGGCGGTGAGCGAGGAGAAGAGGACGAACGCCTCCAGGTCCAGGCCCGCGGTGAGCTCGTGCAGGTTCAGCGCCGCCCGGGCCTTGGGCCGCAGCACCGCGGCGAAGCGCTTGGGGGTGAGCGCGTCCAGCACGCCGTCGTCCAGCACGCCGGCCAGGTGGACCACGGCGGTCAGCGGTCGCTCGGCCGGAACGGTCTCCAGCAGCGCGGCCAGGGCCTCGCGGTCGGCCGCGTCGCAGGCGGCGAAGGTGACCTTGGTGCCGGTCGCGGCCAGCTGCCGGCGCAGTTCGTCGGCGCCGGGCGCCGCCTCGCCGCGGCGGCTGGTCAGCAGCAGGTGCTCGGCGCCCTGCTCGGCCAGCCAGTTCGCGACCCGGGCGCCGACCGCGCCGGTGGCGCCGGTGACCAGCACCGTGCCGGTGGGCTGCCACGGGGTGCCGGGGCGCACCGGAGCGTGCTCCAGGCGGCGGCCGAACAGGCCGGACTCGCGCAGCACCAGCTGGTCCTCGTCGCCGGACGCGGTGAGCGCGGTGGCGAGCCGGGACAGGGTGAGCGGGCCGAGCTCGGCGGGCAGGTCGAGCAGACCGCCCCAGCGGTCGGGGTGCTCCAGCGCGGCCACCCGGCCCAGGCCCCAGACCTCGGCCTGGGCGAAGCCGCTCGGGCGGGCCGAGGACTCGTGGGCCATCGCGTCCCGGGTGACGGCCCACAGCCGGGCCTCGATCCCGGCGTCGCCGAGCGCCTGGACCAGTGCGGCGGTCACGGCGGCCTCGGTGTCGAGCGCCAGCAGGGAGAGCACGCCGTCCACCGCGCCGTGGCCGTCCAGCAGTTCGGCCAGGGCGGTGCGCTGCTGCGCGGCGGCGGGCACGGCGAGCGGTTCGACCTGGTGGCCGCGCTCGCGCAGCGCCGCCAGCGCGGCCTCGACCCACGGGTCGGCGGCCAGCGCCTCGGAGACCACGGCCAGCCAGCGGTGCGCGCCGGGGCGGTCCTCGGAGCCGGGCAGCATCCGCCAGCCGATCCGGTAGCGCCAGCCGTCCACGGTGGCGTTGGCCTGCCGCTGGTCGTACCAGGAGGCCAGCGCCGGGATCAGCGCGGCCACCGGGGCCTGGTCGTCGACGCCGAGGGTGGCGGCGACCGCGGCCACGTCCTGCTCCTTGACCAGCTCCCAGAACTCGCCGCCCTGGTCGCCGCCGCGGGCCGGGGCCGCCGCGGCCGTGATGGACGGGGCGTTCTCCCAGTGCCGGTCGCGGCGGAACGGGTAGGTCGGCAGGTCCACCACGCGGGCGCCGGTGAACAGCGCCGGCCAGTCCGGGCTCAGGCCGCTGACGTGCAGCCGGCCGAGCGCCGTCAGCAGCGCCCTGGCCTCGCCCTGGTCGCGGCGCTGGGTGGCGACCACCTCGGCCACGATGTCCTGGGACATGCCGGTGAGCACCGAGTCGGGGCCCACCTCCAGCAGCCGGGTGACGCCCTCGGCGGCCAGGGTGCGCACGCCGTCGTGGTACCGGACGGCCTCGCGCACGTGGCGCACCCAGTAGTCGGGCGAGGTCAGCTCGTCGGCGAGCGCCCCGGTCAGGTTGGAGACGACGGGCAGCGCCGGCTGGTGGAACTCCAGGGTGGCGAGCACCGCCCGGAAGTCCTCCAGCATGCCGTCCATCCGGTGCGAGTGGAAGGCGTGCGAGACCTTCAACCGGGTCGTCTTCTCGAACCCGGCGGCCACCGCGAGCACCGCGTCCTCGTCGCCCGAGACGACCACCGCGCGCTCGCCGTTGACGGCGGCGATGTCGGCGCCCTCGATCAGCAGCGGGGCGACCTCGTCCTCGGCGGCCCGGATCGCGACCATCGCGCCGCCGGTGGGCAGCGCCTGCATCAGCCGGCCGCGCGCGGCGACCAGGGTGACGGCGTCGGCGAGCGGGAGCACGCCGGCGACGTGGGCGGCGACGACCTCGCCGATCGAGTGCCCGCCGAGCAGGTCGGGGCGGATGCCCCAGGACTCCAGCAGGCGGTAGAGGGCGACCTCGAAGGCGAAGATGCCGGCCTGGGTGAAGACGGTCTGGTTCAGCAGCTCGGACTCGGCGTCCAGCACCACCTCGCGCAGCGGGCGGTCCAGGTGCTTGTCGAACTCGGCGCAGATCTCGTCGAAGGCGCGGGCGAACTCCGGGAAGCCCTCGACCAGTTCGCGTCCCATGCCGGGGCGCTGGGAGCCCTGGCCGGAGAAGACCACGGCGAGCTTGCCGGGGCCGGCGGCGACCTGCGGCAGCTCCCGGCCCTCGGCCAGCGCGCGCAGCCCGTCCAGCAGTTCGGCGCGGTCGCGGCCGACGACCGCGGCGCGGTGGGTGAGCTGGGCGCGGGTGGTGGCCAGCGAGTGGCCGACGTCGAGCGGGTCGAGGTCCGCGACCGCGGCGATCAGCCGGTTCGCCTGGTCCTTGACGGCCTCCGCGGTCTTGGCGGAGAGCACCCACGGGACGACCGGCAGTTCGGCGCGCGGCGCCTGCTCCGCCTCCTCCTCGGCCGGGGCCTCCTCGATGATGGTGTGGGCGTTGGTGCCACTGATCCCGAAGCCGGAGATGGCGGCGCGGCGCGGCTGGCCGTCGGTCTCCCACGGCCGGGCCTCGGTGAGCAGCTCGACGTCGCCGGCCGACCAGTCCACCTTGGTGGTGGGGTTCTCGGAGTGCAGCGACTTGGGCAGCACGCCGTGGCGCATCGCCATGACGACCTTGATCACGCCCGCCACGCCGGCGGCGGCCTGCGGGTGGCCCATGTTGGACTTGATCGAGCCCAGCCACATCGGCCGGCCCTCGGGCCGGTTCTGACCGTACGCGGCGATGACGGCCTGGGCCTCGATCGGGTCGCCGAGCTTGGTGCCGGTGCCGTGCGCCTCGACCACGTCGATCTGGTTCGGCGACAGCTGGGCGTCGGCCAGCGCCGACTGGATCACCCGGACCTGGGCCGGGCCGCTGGGCGCGGTGAGGCCGTTGGAGGCGCCGTCCTGGTTGATCGCGCTGCCGCGGATCACCGCGAGCACCCGGTGCCCGTTGCGCCGGGCGTCGGAGAGCCGCTCGACCAGCAGCACGCCGGCGCCCTCGGCCCAGGCGGCGCCGTCCGCGTCGTCGGAGAAGGACTTGCAGCGGCCGTCGGGCGACAGCGCCCGCCGCTCGCTGAACTCGATGAACATCTCCGGGCTGGCCATCACCGCGGCGCCGCCGACCAGGGCGAACTCGCACTCGCCGCGGCGCAGCGACTGGGTCGCCTGGTGCAGGGCCACCAGCGACGCGGAGCACGCGGTGTCCATGGTGACGGCCGGGCCCTCCAGGCCCAGGGTGTAGGCGATCCGGCCGGAGACGATGCTGCCGGAGATGGTGCCGCCGACGTAGTCGTGGTGCATCAGGCCGACGAAGACGCCGGTCTGGGTGCCCTTCATCGACTGCGGGTCGATGCCGGCGCGCTCGAAGGCCTCCCAGGAGGTCTCCAGCAGCAGCCGCTGCTGCGGGTCGGTGCCGGGCGCGTCCTTGGGGCTGATGCCGAAGAACGCCGGGTCGCACTCGGCGGCGTCGTGCAGGAAGCCGCCGTGGCGCACGTAGCTCTTGCCGGGGGCGCCGACCTCGGGGTCGTAGAGGTCGTCGACGTCCCATCCGCGGTCCACCGGGAAGCCGGAGACCACGTCGGTGCCCTCGCTGACGATCCGCCAGAGGTCCTCGGGCGTGCGGATGCCGCCGGGGTAGCGGCAGGCCATCCCGATGATCGCGATCGGCTCGCGGTTGAGTTCCTCCAGCTCACGCACCCGGCGGCGGCTGCGCTCCAGTTCGGTGGTCGCCCGCTTCAGGTAGTCGCGGAGCCTGTCGACGTTGGCCGGGTCTACCATCACTGGACTCCAGATTCGTTGTCGATCGTCGCGAAGAGTTCTTCGTCGGTGGCGGTGTCGAAGTCGTCCGGCGCCCCGACGGCCGTGCTGTGGGAGTCACGCCAGGTCCGCAGCAGCGCTTCGAGGCGCGCGGTGATCCGGGCGTGGGAGCCGTCCTGGTCCGGCAGTGCGGCCAGCGCGGCTTCGAGCCGGTCGACCTCGGCGACCATCAGCCGGGCCTGGTCGGCCGGGCCGGGGACGAGTTCGGCCTTGAGGTACGCGGTCAGGACGACCGGGGAGGGCTGGTCGAAGACCAGGGTGGCGGGCAGCGAGAGGCCGGTGGCCGTGCCGAGCAGGTTGCGCAGCTCGACCGCCGCCAGCGAGTCGAAGCCCATCTCCTGGAAGGCCTTGTTCGGGTCGAGCGCCCGGGCCGAGGCGTGGCCGAGCACCGCGGCCACGCCGGTGAGCACGAGTTCCAGCAGCAGGCGGTCGCGGTCGGCGTCCGGCAGCGGGGCCAGGCGCTCGCGCCAGTCGCTCTGCGCGTCGGCGCGGGAGGCGCCGGCGGCCGCGGTCCCGGCGGCGCGCCGGGAGGTGGCGCGGACCAGTCCGCGCAGCAGGGTCGGGACGCCGTCGGTCCGGGCCCGCACCGCGGCGACGTCCAGGCGCATCGGCACCACGAGGGCGTCCTCGGCGGCCAGGGTGGCGTCGAACAGCTCCAGGCCCTCGGCGGCGGGCAGCGGCGGCAGGCCCAGCCGGTGCATCCGCTCCAGGTCGGCGGCGTCCACCTGGTCGGCCAGTCCGCCGACCTCGGACCACAGGCCCCAGGCCATCGAGACGGCCGGCAGCCCGGCGGCCCGGCGGTGGGCCGCGAGGCCGTCCAGGAAGGAGTTGGCGGCGGCGTAGTTGGACTGCCCGCCGCCGACCAGCAGGCCGGCGGTGGAGGAGAACAGCACGAAGGCGCTGAGCTCGCGGTCCCGGGTCAGCTCGTGCAGGTTCCAGGCGGCGTCCACCTTGGGGCGCAGCACCCGCTCGACCCGCTCGGGGGTCAGCGCGGCGAGCATCCCGTTGTCGACCACGCCGGCCGAGTGCACCACGGCGCCGACCGGGTGGTGCTCCAGCAGTTCGGCGAGCGCGGCGCGGTCGGCCGCGTCGCAGGCGGCGATCGCGACCTCGGCGCCGAGCGCCTCGAGTTCGGCCCGCAGCTCGCCCGCGCCGGGGGTGTCCTCGCCGCGGCGGCCGGTCAGCAGCAGCCGCCGGACGCCGTGGGTGCCGGCCAGGTGGCGGGCGATCAGCTGACCGAGGCCGCCGAGGCCGCCGGTGATCAGCACGTACGACCCGGGGTCGAAGCGCGGCGGCTCGGCGGGCTCGGACCGGGCGAGCCTGGGCACCGACAGTTCGCCGCCGCGCACCGCGACCTCGGGCTCGCCGCAGGCCAGCGCGGCGGCCAGGCCGGCGGTGCCGTCGGCGTCGACGAGCAGGAAGCGGCCGGGGTTCTCCGACTCGGCGGCCCGCACCAGGCCGGCCAGCGGCGCGTGGGCGAGTTCGCCGGCCCGGAGCACCACGGCCAGCCGGGAGCGGTCGAAGCGCCGGTCGGCGAGGAAGTCCCGCAGCACGGCGAAGGTGTCGCCGACGCTCCGGTGCACCGCCGCGGGGACCTCGCCGTCGGCGGCGGCGGGGGCGGCCGGCAGCACGATCAGGTCCGGCTCGGTCCCGATCGAGGCCAGGTCCGGGTGGACGGGCACGCCGAGGCCGAGGTCGTCGGGGCCGCAGACCACGGTGTCCGCGGGCAGCGCCGCGTCCGGGGCGGCGTCGAGCGGGACCTGCTCCAGGCGGAACAGCGACTCCCCCGGCCCGGTGGCCAGTTGACCCGCCGAGACGGGGCGGGCCACCAGCGTGCGGACGGTGGCGACCGGCGCGCCGGTGCCGTCCGCGACGGCCAGCGAGACCGCGTCCTGGCCGGCCTTGGCGACGTGCAGCCGCAGCTCGCCCGCCCCGGCGGCGTGCAGGGTGACGCCGCCCCAGCTGAACGGCAGCACGGCCTGGCCGTCGCCGAGGTCGAGCAGGTTGACGTGCAGGGCCGCGTCCAGCAGCGCCGGGTGGAGGCCGAAGGCCGCGGCGGTGCTCCGGGCGCGCTCGGGCAGGGCGGCCTCGGCGAACAGGTCCTCGCCGCGCCGCCACGCCGCGCGCAGCCCCTGGAACACCTCGCCGTAGCCGTAGCCGACCCCGATGAGCCTGGGGTAGAGCTCGCCCAGCTCGATGGGTTCGGCGCCCTCCGGCGGCCAGGTCCGCAGGTCGAACCTCGGTTCCTCGGCGGCGACGGCGAGCGTGCCGCCGGCGTTGCGGCTCCACGGCGCGTCCGGCGCGTCCGCCGGGCGGGAGTACACCGCGACGGTGCGCCGCCCGGCGTCCTCGGCGCCGACCGCGACCTGCACCGCCACCGCGCCCTGCTCGGGCAGGGTCAGCGGCGCCTGGAGCGTCAGCTCCTCCAGCACCGCGCAGCCGACCCGGTCGCCGGCCTGGACGGCCAGCTCCACCAGGGCGGTACCGGGCAGCAGGACGGTGCCGTGCACGGCGTGGTCGGCCAGCCAGGGCTGGGCGGAGCGGGACAGGCGCCCGGTCAGCACCAGGCCGCCCGAGTCGGGCAGTTCGGTCGCCGCGCCCAACAGCGGGTGCTCGACCGGGAGTTGGCCGAGACCGCTCGGGTCGCCGGCGGAGGCGGTGCCGTCCAGCCAGAGCCGGGTGCGCTGGAACGGGTAGAGCGGCAGATCGACCCGGTTCGCGCCGCGGCCCTCGAAGAGCGCGGCCCAGTCGACCGGTACGCCGTCGGCGTGCAGCCGGGCCAGGCCCGCCAGCAGCTCCCGGGTCTCGGCCGAGTCGCGGCGCATGGTCGCGGCGGCGGCCGGGCCGCCGTCGAGGCAGTCCCGCGCCATCGCGGTCAGCACGGCGTCCGGTCCCAGCTCCAGGAACCTGCGCACGCCCAGGGGGGCGAGGGCGCGCAGCGCCGGCTCGAACCGCACCGGCCGGCGGACGTGGTCCACCCAGTAGTCCGGCGAGCCCAGTTCCTCGGCGCCGACCGGGCCGCCGGTCAGGGTGGAGACGATCGGGATGGCCGGCGCGCCGTACGACTGCGCCTTGGCGACCAGCGCGAACTCGTCCTGCATCGGCTCCATCAGCGGGGAGTGGAAGGCGTGCGAGACGGTCAGCCGGGTGCTCTTCTCGAACCCGGCGGCGAGCGCCAGTACGGCCTCCTCCTCGCCCGAGACGACCACCGAGCGCGGCCCGTTGACGGCCGCCAGGCCCACCCGCTCGTCGAGCAGCGGCAGCACCTCGGCCTCGGTGGCGCGGATCGCCACCATCGCGCCGCCGGCGGGCAGTCGGCTCATCAGGCCGCCGCGGGCCAGCACCATGGCGGCCGCGCCCTCCAGCGACAGCACGCCGGAGACGTGCGCGGCGGCCAGCTCGCCGACCGAGTGGCCGACCAGGTAGTCGGGGCGCACGCCCAGCGACTCCACCAGCCGGAACAGCGCCACCTCGACGGCGAAGATCGCCGCCTGGGCGTAGTCGGTGCGGTTCAGCAGCTGCTGCTCCGCCTCGATCACCCGGGCGAGCGGCACCTCCAACTCCCGGTCCAGCAGGGCGGACACCTCGTCGAAGGCGGCCGCGAAGACCGGGAACGCCCGGTACAGCTCCCGGCCCATGCCGAGGCGCTGCGAGCCCTGCCCGGTGAACAGGAACGCCAGCTTCCCCTGGCCGGCCACGGTGCCCGCGGCCGGGGCCAGGGCGGCCAGCAGTTCGTCGGTGGAGCCGCCGACGGCCACCGCGCGGTGCTCCCAGGAGGAGCGCGTGCAGGCCAGCGAGAGGGCCACGTCGGCCGGGTCCAGTCCGGGGCGGGCCTCGACCCAGGCGCGCAGCCGCTCCTTCTGCTCGGCCAGCGCCTCGGGGGTGCGCGCCGACAGGAGCCAGGGGACGGCGTCCAACGGCGGGGTGGGGGCCACCTCCGGGGCTTCGGCGCTCGGCGCCTCGGCCTGGGTCTGCTCCTCGGGCTGCTCGCCGTCCGCCTCGCCCGACTGGTCGGGCGCCGGGGCCTGTTCGAGGACCACGTGGGAGTTGGTGCCGCTGATGCCGAACGAGGAGACCGCCGCCCGCCGGGGCCGTCCGGTCTCGGGCCACTCCTGGGCCTCGGTCAGCAGCCGGACGTCGCCGGCCGTCCAGTCGACCTGGGTGGAGGGCTCGTCCACGTGCAGGGTCTTCGGCAGTTCGCCGTGCCGCATCGCCTGCACCATCTTGATCACCCCGGCCACGCCCGCGGCGGCCTGGGTGTGCCCGAGGTTGGACTTGATCGAGCCCAGCCACAGCGGACGGCCCTCGGGCCGGTCCTGGCCGTAGGCCGCGATCAGGGCCTGGGCCTCGATCGGGTCGCCGAGCGAGGTCCCGGTGCCGTGCGCCTCGACCGCGTCGACGTCCGCCGGGGAGACGCCGGCGCTCGCCAGCGCCTGCTTGATCACCCGTTGCTGGGAGGGGCCGTTGGGGGCGGTGAGCCTGCTGCTGGCGCCGTCGGAGTTGATCGCGGTGCCCTTGACCACGGCCAGCACCCGGTGGCCCAGCCGCTGGGCGTCGGAGAGCCGCTCGACCAGCAGCATGCCGGCGCCCTCGCCCCAGCCGGTGCCGTCGGCGCCCTCGGCGAAGGCCTTGCAGCGGCCGTCGGGGGCGAGGCCGCGCTGCCGGCTGAAGTCGACGAAGGTCTCGGGGGTGGACATCACCGTCACCCCGCCGGCCAGCGCCAGGGTGCACTCACCCGCCTGGAGCGCTTTGACCGCCCAGTGCAGGGCCACCAGCGAGGAGGAGCAGGCCGTGTCGATGGTGACGGCGGGCCCCTCCAGGCCGAAGGTGTAGGCCACCCGGCCCGAGGCGACGCTGGCCGCGCTGCCGTTGGCCAGGTAGCCGTCGAGGTCGTCCGGCACCGCGTCCAGCCGGGTCGCGTAGTCGTTGTACATGACGCCGACGAAGACTCCGGTGCGGGAGCCGCGCAGCGCCGCGGGGACGATGCCGGCGTCCTCGAAGGCCTCGTGGGAGGTCTCCAGGAGCAGCCGCTGCTGCGGGTCCATCGCCAGGGCCTCGCGCGGCGAGATGCCGAAGAAGTCCGGGTCGAAGTCGGCGGCGTCGTGCAGGAACGCCCCGGTCCGGGCGTAGGTCTTGCCCGGCCGCGCTGGGTCGGGGTCGTACAGCGACTCGACGTCCCAGCCCCGGTCCGCCGGGAAGTCCGACACGGCGTCGGCGCCGGCGGCCACCAGGTTCCACAGGTGCTCGGGCGTGGCCACCCCGCCGGGGTACCGGCAGGCCATCCCCACGATCGCGATCGGCTCGTGCGCGCGGTACTCCGACTCGCGCAGCCTGCGCCTCGTCTCGCGCAGATCCGAAGTGGTTCGCCTGAGATAGTCGAGCAGTCGGTCCTCGTTGTTCGCCAACGCAGCCATCCGATCGGGATCGAAGCCTTCGGAAACGCGGGATCCCGGCTCGTCGGTCCACGTCCCCGCCTTTGGGAGGCTAGGGAGCAGGGGGTGCCGGGGTCACCCCCTACCGCCCCCTGGAGTGCCCCTGACCCGGCTTTCCGGCAGGTCGGCCGAATGGCGCGCCGATTGGTCCGCCGATGTGACGGACGCCACCGGTGGACCTGCGTTTATTCGCCATCCTCGGCGCCGGACCCGACCGATCTTGACAACTTTGGCGCCCCCAACATACCGTCAAGTCGGGTTTGCGGCATGGGGATAACCCCTTCTGAGCAGCCACGAGTCCACGATCGACCCAGCAGGTCCGGGTAAGCCCGCCCGACCCCTGGGAGTCCTGGACCGGCCCGAAAACCTCACCGAACACCATCTCCGCCGAACACCACGGGAAACCTCGGCAGGGACAAGTAATTCACAAAATGACGCGTACATGACTTTTTGATGTCGAGAAGATTTCGCCGTGATGTTGCCGCTGATTTCCGACGCGCGGCGAAGATATTGTTTCAGGGGACCCGTGGGGGCGGGGTAACCGGAAACAATTTTTTGGCATTCAATTCAGAATACTGGCCATGGGGGAGGTCATGGTGCGCCTTTTCGAGCGCCACCGAGAACTTGGGACCCTACGCGACGCGTACGCCGAGAGCGTCGCCGGAGCAGGGCAGCTCGTCATCGTCACCGGGGGACCAGGGCTCGGGAAGACCGAGCTGCTCCACGAGTTCGCGAACACCGCGTGCAGGTCCGGCGCGCGGCTGCTCACCGCCAGCGGCGCTCCCCGGGATCAGGCCCGGCCGATGGGCGCCATCCGGGAACTCCTGCACAGCGGCGAGCTCCCGACGGATGTCCTGGATTGCTCGTTACGGCCCGATTCCGGGATCGACTTAGCGTCACCCGGCGAATACCGGACGGAATCGGTCCGGTCCACCGCGGGCGGCATCCGGTACGCGCCCGAAACGCTCCTCCAGGCCGTGTCCACACCGATCCTGGAGTTGGCCGCACAACAACCCCTGGCGATCACTGTCGACGACGCCCATCTGCTGGACACCCAGTCCCTCCAGACCCTGCTGTACCTCCTGCGCCGAATAAGAACCAAACCCATCGCGGTGGTCTGCGCCGGCTGGGAGCAGTCCTCGCCGACGGACCCGCTCATCCACGACGGCCTCACCCGCCGGCCGCACCGCCGGGTCCGGCTGGCTCCGCTGTCCGAGCGGGGCGTGGCCCGGATGCTCGCCGGCCAGACCACCCGGCCGCTGCCCGCCGAACTCGGCGCCACCTACCACCGGGCCACCGGCGGGAACCCCATGCTGGTGCACGCCCTGCTGGACGACGGCACCCAGTTCGGCGCCGAACTCGGCGAGCCCGTCCCGAGCGTCGCCTACCGCCAGGCGGTGCTGGCCTGCCTCTACCGGGGCGAGCCCAGGCACCTCTCGGTGGCCAGGGCGCTGGCCGCGCTCGGCGACCACGCCAACGCCCGGACCGCCGCGCTGCTCCTGTCGACCAGCCCCGACGCGGTCCAGGTCGTGGTCGACGTGCTGGGCTGCACCGGCCTGCTCGACGGCTACCGCTTCCGCCTGCCCGCCGCCGCCGGCGCGGTGCTGAGCGACCTCGACCCCGCCGAGCGCTCGCGGCTGCACGGCGAGGTCGCCCGGCTGCTCTACCTGGACGGCGCGCCCGCGCCCGTGGTGACCGACCACCTGATGGCCGCGAACCAGGTCGCCGAGCCCTGGGGCCTGTCGGTGCTGCGGCTGGCCTCCGAGCAGGCACTGGCCGCCGACCAGGTCGAACAGTCCACCGGCTACCTGCGGCTGGCCGTGCGCGAGTCCGCGGACGAACGGGAGCGGCACACCCTCTCCACCGCGCTGGCGCGGGCGGAGTGGCGGGTCAACCCGGCCGCCGTGACCCCGTACCTCGAACCGCTCCACCGGAACACGGTGGCCGAGGACCTCGACGCGCGGGACCAGGCCACCGTGGTGCGGCACATGCTCTGGCAGGGCGAGACCGACCTCGCCGACGCGACCGTGGCCGCCCTGGCCGCCTCGCTCGACCCGGCCGACGCCCACGTGCTGGCCGAGACGGAGTTCGTCCGGCACTGCTTCTACGGCGTGCCCCAGGTCAGCCACCGCGGCGACCTCGCCAAGATGGCCACCCTGGAACGGGCCACCACCGGCAAGGTGAACACCCTGTGGGCCGCGGTGGCCCTGCTGGTCGGCGGGGACACCGGCGCCGAGTCGGTGTCCCAGGTGACCGAGGCCCTGCTGAGCGACCAGGTCAGCGACCTGAAACTGGAACTGACGACCATCTCGCTGTCCGTCATCGCCCTCACCGGCCAGGACGAGATCGCGGCCGAGGTCTGCGAGGCGCTGCTGAGCACCGCCACGCGGCGCGGCTGGACGACCTGGCGGGCGATGCTGCTCTCCGTCCAGGCCCGGATCGCCCTGCTCCAGGGGGATCCGGTCACCGCCGAGGCCAAGGCCACCGAGGCCCTCGACCTGCTCAGCTCCCAGGCCTGGGGCGTCCTGATCGGCCTGCCGCTGGCGGCGGCGATCTCCGCCAACACGGCCCTGGGCCGGTACGAGACCACCACCCAGCTGCTGCGGCGCAAGGTGCCGGACAGCATGTTCAACACCGTCTTCGGCGTCCAGTACCTGAGCGCCCGGGGGCACCACTACCTGTCCACCGACCGGCCGTTCGCGGCGCTGAACGACTTCGAGACCTGCGGGCACCTGATGCGCGAACGCGTCTCCGCCCTCCAGCCGCTGTTCCCCTGGCGCACCGACCTCGCCCAGGCCAACCTGCGGATCGGCAAGACCCGGATCGCCAAGGAGCTGGCCGAGGAACAGGCCGGACTGCGCCACCCGCTGGGCGTCCGCTCGCGGGCGATCGCCCTGCGGGTCCTGGCCGGCACCAGCCAGCCGCGGCACCGCACCGCGCTGCTGCGCGAGTCGATCGACCTGCTCCAGGTCTGCGGCGACCGGCTGGAACTCGCCCTCGCCTTCGAGGACTTGTCCGCCACCCACTACGAGATGGGTGACTACGCCAGAGCCCGGCTGGTGGCCCGGCAGGCCGCCCAGGAGACCGGCGACGGCGAGCCGGAGGCCGCGGTGGCGGACGGGGTGCCGCGGCCCGAGCCGGTGCCCGCCGGCACACCGGCCGTCCCCGCGCCCGCCGCCGCGCCCAGCCTCCCCGCCGCCCCGGTGGCCACCGCGGTGGCCGACTCCGCCTCGCTGCTCAGCGACGCGGAGAGCCGGGTCGCCGTCCTGGCCGCGCTCGGCTACACCAACCGGGAGATCAGCGGCCGCATCCACGTGACGGTCAGCACGGTCGAGCAGCACCTCACCCGGGTGTACCGGAAGCTGAACGTCGCCAGCCGCACCGAGCTGCCGTCCAAGCTCCTGGAGCGCCAGATCCCGGCGCTGCCCGAGCACCGGCCGGCCGCCGACCGGCGGCCGCGTCAGCAGCGCGCCGTGGCCACCAGGGAACTCCCGCCGCTCTGGCGCCGGTTGGCGCTGTAGCGCGCACCGCCGGGCCCGACGCCAGACGCCGAAGCCGCCGCCGAAC
>NZ_JBHTWX010000159.1:0-13804 GCF_042792155.1 Kitasatospora sp. NPDC056651
CACCAGCCCTCGCCGGCCGTCGGCGTCCGCACCGGCCGCGTTTCCTTCGACGCCAGGCGGCAGCGCCGCAAAAACCGCCTCATCCGTGAGGGATTCCGTATTCGAGAGCAATCGGCCACACACCCGGCCACACGGCCTTCATGGATCCGGGCCCCAGCGCACGGTGCGCTGGGGCCCGGAGTCACGCGGGACGGGTCAGGGGTTGACGGGCAGCGGCGGGGTCCTGAGGGCGGGGAAGCTCCAGGTCTGGGCGGGTGAGCCGTTGCAGGTGACGGCGGCCAGCCGGCGGCCGGGAGTGGTGTCGTTGTTGGGCAGGTCGAGGCAGTGGGCGGTCGCCGGGTTGTAGAGGCTTCCGTCGGCCCGGGGCAGCCAGACCTGGTTCGAGGCGCCGGGGACGCAGGTCCACAAGCCGATGGCGGCTCCGTTGGCGGTGCTGTTCCCGGAGATGTCGACGCACATGCCGCGCAGGCTGATGGTGCCCTTGGCGGAGTCGACGGTCAGGCTCTGGGCCGGGGTGTTGTTGCAGGTGGTGATCTCGAGTCCCTGGCTGGTGTCGTTGTAGGGGACGTCGAGGCAGTTGTAGCTCGCGGCGTGGCGGATGGCCATGGCCGAGGTCGGCGGGTTGACGGGGGTGTTGTAGACGGCGAAGTTGCTGATGCTGCCGTTGAAGCTGGTGCTCTGCTGGCCCTGGTACTGGTAGCGGCCGAGGACCAGGCCGCCGCTGGGGGCGGGGCTGGTGGACGCGTTGTGGTAGGCGCTGCCGGCGAGGGTTCCGTTGACGTAGAGGCTCATCTGGCCGGTGTCGGCGTTGTAGCTGGCGGTCAGGCGGGTCCAGGCACCGTTCTGGACCAGGGCGGCGCTGTTGGTGACGTCGGTGAACTCGTAGGGCCAGGTGTTGTCGTCGGCGCGGGCGAGGCCGAAGCGCCAGGCACCTGTGGCACCTTCGCTCCAGAGGATGAAGCTGGCGGCACGGGTGGTGTTTTGGCTGGCGACGATCTGTCCGCTGCCGTTGGACTTCGCCCAGGTGCTGATGGTGAAGCTCTTGCGGGTGTCGACGACGGGCTTGTCGGTGGTCATGGCCGAGGTCGTGCCGTTGAAGACCGCGGTCTTGGTGGCCTGGCCGTCGACGGTGTCGTCCGCGAAGGCGAGGTCGGTGGCGGTCGCGTTGTAGGTGACGGCCGGGTCGGCGCTGACGGCGGTGGTGTTGCCCTGGAGCTTCCACTGGGCGGTCGGGGCCTGGGTGTTGCCGCGGTAGTGGTCGGTGCCGAAGCCGGTGACCGTCTTGCCGGTGAGCGAGCCGGGCCAGGTGTGGAGCTTGCCGGAGCTGTCGAGCGCCCACAGGTCCGGGACGCCGTCGCCGGTGACGTCGCCGTCGGAGCCGACCGTCGGGAAGGCGCCGGGTGTGACGTCGGTGCCGATGCGGGACGCGCTCGCCGGGGCGACGGCGGTGACGGTTGTGTACTCGCCGAGGCCGTCGGTGCGGGTCTGGGTGGTGAGCTTGTACTGGAGGATGTCTCCGGCGGTTCGCCCGTTGGCGGTGGTCCGCGCCCGCGCCCACAGGGCCGGGGTGACCGGGGTGGTGCCGGCCGGGTCGACGGCCAGGGTGTTGCCGGGAACCATGAGGTCGAGGGTGTCCCAGCCGCCCGTGGCGACCAGGTTCGGCGCGCGCAGGTTCTGGTTGGAGTCGGCGGGGTAGTACCAAAGGTTACCGGCCTCGACGGCGAGGATGCCGGTGGCGTTCTTCACCTGCCGGTTGGGAGTGCGGGTGTCGGTGGCCGACCCGATCGGGGTGATCTGGGTGGTGTAGCCCCATTGCTCGTCCTGGTGGTAGCCGGGGCATGCCGTGTCGCCGCCCGCACAGTTGGGCCGCGACACGCGCGTGTTCAGATCGCGGGTGAAGCGTCCGGGGTTGGAGAGCTTGTTGGCGTAGTAGTAGAGGAAACTGCCCCCGTCTCGGTGGACGAACAGATCATCGGTGTTCAGGCCCGGGTCCAGGGATCCTCGATGGGTGACATGGAAGTCCTTCCATGTCTTGCCGGCTTCGGGCGCCTGGTCTGCGGCGGCGGCGGTGCCGGTGGGCGGCACGTCGGTGCTGCCGGGGTCGGTGGCGCGCCCGTGGGTGATCAGGTTTCCCGCGTCGTCCGGCACGAGGATGTCGGGGTTCGAGTCCCCAGTGGTGTCACCGAACGCAACCGGGCCAGGAGCCCAAGGAACGTAGAAGGAGTACGAGACCGTCTGAGAGAGGTTCCCGGCGTCGTCACGGACCTGCGCGTACAGGACGTTGGTGCCCCAATGGCTGGGTACGGTCCTGATCTCGGTGAGGTTCAGCGTGCTCCCGGGCGCAGCACACTTCTCGTCCGAGGTGGCGAGCTGCGGGTCGTACCCGTAGCGGACGCAGGCGACACCCGAGGCCAGCAGACCGGACGGGTTGGGGTCGTAGGCCGTGAACGGAACCGAACCCTCTTGGCCGACACGCAGGTTGGTGGTCTGGCCGTTGCCCGACGGCGGGAACTGCGTGTTGGGATCGGTGAAGGTGCCGAACGAGGCGACCGGCGGGGTGGTGTCGACGGCGAAGTGGCAGGCAGCCGTCGAGGGGCCGCGGAGCAGGCCGTCGTCGCCCTGGGTGGCCCATCCGTAGATGTGCCCGTCCTTGAGCGTGAAGCGGGGGACGTTGTAGGAGGCGCGGCTGCCGTTGGGCACGAAGCCCGACCAGCCGGAGCTCACGCTCGGGGAACCCGAGACGGAGTCGTCCCAGATGTTGACGAACTCGGTGAGCTGGGACTGGTTGTGGCTGCTGACCACCGACGTCAGGTTGACGGTGGTGTCGGTGATCCAGCGCAGGGAGGAAACCGGTCCTCCTCCGCAGCTGTCCCCCTCGCCTCGGCTGACGCTGCGGGCCGCGGGCGAGGTCCGCGGGTCGCCCGGCTGGAGCGGGACGTGGTCGTACTCGGTGGACAGGACGGCATCGTAGGTGAGGCGCTTGAACGCCGCCTTGTCGCCAGTGCCCTCCGGGCCCCTGATGGCGAACGCCAGGGGCGTGCCGGTGTCGGCGAGGGCGTCGCGCATCGCGCCGGTCACGTTGAAGTCTACGGGGATGCCTGCCGCGCAGGCGCCGCTGCCTCCGTTGCCGGGGACGTTCTTGCCGTCGAGCCACTCGTAGATGTGGTGACTGTTCCAGGAGATGCCGCCGTCGAAGGCCCCGGCCCGGTAGACGCTCACCGGGTACCCGGTGGTGCACGAGTAGTCAGCGGAGACGTACTGCCATACGCGCAGGTTGGCGTAGTTGATGGCCGTGTTGGGCAGGTAGCCGCTCAGGTTGAACTCGTACAGTGCCCGTTCGATGCCCTTGGTGGTCTCCCAGCCCTGGTAACCGACACCGGGCCGGTCGCGCTCGGCCGAACCCGTGCGGTCGAAGTTCCCCGTCCCCGGGTACGCGGACTGGACCCACGCGTGGTGGCTCTTGCCCCGGGCGTCGTTCGACCACGACGGGTCGACGTAGATCGGGTAGCTGGTGTTGGGGCCGTCCAGGAGGTCCGGGGTGGGTGACAGGACGATGTTCTTGCCGCCGTTCGCAGCCGTTCCCGTCGTCACGGGGATGTCGGCGACCGTGGCCCCGGCGCCAGGGCCGTCCGCCGTACTCGGCGCGTCAGCCGCCGGGCGCACGCCGCCCGAACCTCCGCTGTCGGTCAGCGAGTTCGCCGGAGCTGGCGCGGCCGGGGCCTGAGTGATGAGGGACGCCTTCACCGACCTGGAGGCCGGCGCCTGCGCCCCTTGGCTCGCCCCGGAGACCGGGGCCGCGGCCGACCACATCTGCGGCTTCGGGGCAGTGAAGACCTCCTTGCCGTCGCTGACGGCCTTCAGGCTGCCGTCCTCGTTCGTGGACAGCTCCACGCCCTTGGTCGTGGCGGGGAAGGTGAGCGAGCGCACCGCCGGGTTCGCCGCGGCCGCGGGCGTGTGCAGGATCAGCACGGTGCTGTAGCCGCCGAACCGGTTCGCGGTCACCTTCAGGTCCGTATCCGGTGCCACCGATGCGAACAGCGCGCTGTTGCCGCTCACCGCGGGGGCCGGCAGAGGCCCGGGGAATGGCGAGCCGACCGCGAGCTGCTTGCCGTCTTTGGTCGTCATCGTCACGAGCGCGCCGTTGCCACCGCCAGAGATGACGAGGTCCTCGCTCGCCGCCGCGGGAGCGAGGCTGCCGTCGGCCCGCTTGAGCAGGGTGTCCTCCAGCGCCGCCCACGATCCGTCGGCGCGCTTCACCCGCTGGGCGTCCAGGTGCGTGTCCTGGCGGAACCTGCCGGAAGGCGTGGCGACGGTGGTACTGAACTCGTCAGCCAGTGACGGAACCGGAACGTCCTTGCCGGTCTTCTTCGCCTCGGCGAGCGCCAGCTCCGCCGGCCGGGGATCCAGCAACTCCCCCGTGTGCTTGGCGTCCCCGGCGTCGACGGCCTCCTGCACGGCCTGCCACGGATCGGCGGCCGAGTCGGCCGCGGCAGGGACCGACACCACACCCGGCAGTGTCATCGCGAGCACCAGCAGTACCGCCAGCGAGGGCAAGCGGAGTCGAGCGGATCGCGGTCTCGCGGACCGTTCGAGCGATGGTCGGCTGTCAGTCATATCTCCACCTGAAGTACCCACGGCATCAGCCCCGGTTCGATCCCTCGGCGCCGGACGCGCAGAGGCCAGGGCGGACGCTCTCAGGGAATCAGACAGGTCGTCAACGATTTTCTTTCCGAAATATCGGCATTGACCGACACAGAACTCCCATTTACTTCGCAGTGATGCACATCACATCATCACGTTCTCGATACGAAAAGATCAACTTTCGAGAGCTCCCATAGAATCCACCAGCCCTTGACAGAACCTAGGTCAACAGAACGTCAAATAAAGGACAATCAATGCAAATCCGCAGAAGGAACGGGTCACCACCGGGGGGCAGGCGCATAGCCTCCGCTGTGGTGCTGGCCCTGACCTCATCACTCCTGGGACCCGCCGTCTCCCAGGCCATCGCCGCAGAGCCCGACTTCTCCCGGGTATGGTCGCCGCCGAACACTCCCCTGCCAGGCACCCCGTCGATCAACGCCGAGGCGGCGCCGAAACCGGTCGAGACCGCGCCGCACTACCCCGTGCCCGCAGCGTCGAACACCGCACCGGCCCGGATCCCCGTCGAACAGAAGAGCGCGACAGCGGACCTGACGGCTACAGCCTCACGCGCCGGAACGCTCCCGGTGTGGCTCAGCTCGCCGGACCAGGGAACCGTCACAGGGCCGGTGACCGTCACCCAGGCCGACACGAAGACCGCCGACGCCGCACAGGTCAACGGCCTCCTGCTCTCCCTGAGCGCCGCCGCTTCCGCACCCGGCACGCCGTCCTCGGGCGGAGACGGTACAGCGAAGGCGGCGGTGAAGGTCGCCGTCGATGTCGCGGCACTGGACGCGGCCAGCGGTACAGCCGGCGACTTCGCCTCCCGAGGCCGCCTGGTCACCATGCCCTCCTGCGCGCTGACCACGCCCCAGGTGCCGTCATGCCTGGACCGCACCCCGGTGACCACCACCTACGACGCCGCCTCGAAGCGCCTGGTCACCGACCTGGAACTGCCCGCTCAGCCGGCACAGGCGATCGCGGGAGCGGTCAAGGCCTCGCTCTCCAACACTACGACGCAGACAGCCGGAACCGTTCTCCTCGGCGCTGAGACGAGCGCTTCCGGAGGCGGCGGGACCTACCAGGCCACCAGCCTGTCGAGCTCCTCGAACTGGGCAGCCGGAAACGCCTCCGGATCGCTCACCTACGGCTACAACATCGAGGTCCCACCTGCGCTCGGCAACGCCGCACCGCAGGTCCCCCTCGGGTACAACTCGTCGTCGGTGGACGGGAAGACCTCTGCCACCAACGCCCAGGCGTCCTGGATCGGTGACGGCTGGGACTTCAACCCCGGCTTCATCGAGCGCAGTTACACCCCGTGCGACAAGGACGGCATCACAAAGTCCGGCGACCTGTGCTGGGGCGGCTTCAACGCCACACTGTCCATGGGCTCGCACGCCGGACCGCTCGTTCGCGAGTCGAGTACGGTGGCCAAGTCTGATGAGACCACCGGTGTGTGGCGTCTGAAGAACGACGACGGCACCCGGATCGAGTTCGGCGCGGATCCCGCCGGCGGCAACGGCACCTACAACGGCGCCTACGCCAAGGTCACCGACACCTCCGGGACGGTGTACTACTTCGGCCTCAACCACCTGCCCGGCGGGGACAAGAGCGATCCCGCCACCCAGTCCGCCTCCACGGTGCCCGTGTACGCCCCCAACAGCGGCGACCCGTGCTACGACGCCGCCAAGGGCAAGGCCTCGTGGTGCCAGATGTGGCAGCGCCTGTCCCTCGACTACGTCGTGGACGCCCACGGGAACCTGATCACCTACACCTGGGCGCCGGAGAAGAACTACTACTCCCGGGGCGCGGGCCAGAACAACGGCAACGGAACGCTGACCCCATACACCCGGGCGAACACGGTCTCGCGCATCGACTACGGCCAGCGCCTGGCCGACCAGGTCGCCGCGAAGGGCACCCTCCAGCCCGCGGCCCGGGTCGTCTTCGCCACCAGTGAGCGGTGTCTCGCCACCGGCTCGGCCTGCGACCCGGCGAACCGCACCGTCGCGAACAAGAGCAACTGGCCCGACGTACCGGTGGACCAGGAGTGCAAGGACACCGGCACGTGCACCATCCCGAGTCCGACGTATTTCTCCACCAAGCGGCTGACCTCGATCGCCACCCAGGTGCGGGTCAACAACGCCTGGCAGGACGTCGACTCCTACGAGCTGAAGCACTCCTTCCCCGACCCGAAGGACGTCACCAGCGACCCCAAGGACGCCCTCAGCCAGCGCGTCCTGTGGCTCGACTCCGTGCAGCGCACCGGCAAGAGCGCCACACCGAACGTCAGCACGCCCCCGGTGTCGTTCGTCCCGGTCATGCTGGCGAACCGGGTCGACGGCTCGGACCTCGTCCCGGCGCCCCCGCGGATGAACCGGCCGCGCATCCAGCAGATCCGCAACGAGACCGGCGGCGTCCTCAACGTCGACTACAACGAGCGCGACTGCTCCCGCGTCAACCACGTGATGCCGGCCGCCGAGGACGACAACACCCGTGCCTGCTTCCCGGTGCGCTGGTCCGTACCGGGATCCGTCGCCGGCTCCGACCCGGTCCTCGACTGGTTCAACCACTACACCGTCCGCTCGCTCACCGAGAACGACTTCGCCACCGGCGCCCCCGCCAGGACCACCAGCTACGACTACGGCCCGGCCGCCTGGCACCGTGACGACAGCCAGTTCACCGATCCCAAGGCCCGTACCTGGAATGACTTCCGTGGCTTCGCGACGGTGACCACCACGGTCGGGAGCGGGAGCGACGGTCCCAAGACCCGGAGCGTCACCACCTACCGGCAAGGCATGGACGGTGACAGCCGCAAGAACGGCACCCAGCGAACCGTCCCACCCCTCACCGACGCCCTCGGTCGCAGCAGCACCGACGTCGACTGGCTCTCCGGCCTGCCCCTGCAGACCGAGACGATCGACCTGACCACCGGCAAGACCATGGCCCAGGTCGTCAACAGCGCGACCCGGGAACGGACCACAGCGACCCAACCACGCGGCAACGGGCTCCCTGACCTCGTCGCCCGCTATCCGGCCACGGTCAACAGCACCACCAACCGAACCCGCAAGGCCGACGACACCTGGCGATCCACCACCCAGACCACCACCGGCGACGAGAACCACGGCAACCGGCCGACAACCTCGCTCGACCAGGCCGACGGCCTGCCGGACCTGTGCACCCGCACCGACTACGCCACGGGTCCGGACCCGCAGCGCATCGACCTGGCCTCCGAGACCCTGACCGTCTCCGGCGCCGATGCCTGCACCGCCCCGGCCACCGCGGCCAACACCATCACCCGTCAGCGGGTCCTCTACGACGGCAAGCCCTACCAGCAGGCCGCCTCGACCGCCGACCCGACCTCCAAGCAGGTCCTCGACCGCTACGACAGCACCGGCGCGCCCGTGTTCACCACTGTGGGCTCCACCGCGTTCGACGCCTACGGCCGGTCCGTCTCCATCACCGACCCGAACAGCACCGACGCCCAGCACCCCAACGGCGCCACGAGCACAACCTCCTATTCGGCGCCCGCAGCCGGTGAACTGCCCACCACCATCACCGTCTCGGCACCGATTCCCGGCGCCGCGAGCGGCACCTGGGACACCATCACCACCTTCGACAGCCGACGTGCCCTGCCACTGACGCTCCAAGACACCAACAGCAAGACGACCACCGAGACCTACGACGCCCTCGGCCGCCTGACCGCGGTCTGGTCCCCCGGCCGCACTCCGGCCACCAAGCCGAACGCCAACCTGACGTTCACCTACAACGTCTCGAACACCACCGGCGTCCCGTCGACCACCACCACCTCCACCCTTACCGTCGACGGCGACACCCCCGTCTACACGCGGCAGATCACGCTGTTCGACGGCTTCACCCGTACCCGCCAGACCCAGGCCACCCCCGCCGGCCCCGGCTACACCGGCCGACTTATCACCGACACCCAGTACGACTCCCAGGGCCGGGCCTGGGCCTCCAATTCCACCTGGTACAACAAGGACTCCGGCCCCGCCACGGCCCTTGTCAGTGCCCCGGCCAGCGACATTCCGACTCAGACACGCCTGACCTTCGACGGCCTCGGCCGCCAGACCACCTCAGCGTTCTGGTCCCTGGGCGTCCTGCAGAACCAGACCACCACCGCCTATCCCGACGCCGGCCGGACCGACGTCACCCCGCCACAGGGCGCCTGGCCCATCACCATCCTGACCGACACCCGCGGCCGCACCGCCGAAACGTGGCAGTACCGCACGCCCACCGCCACCGGGCAGGCCTCCGACGCCACCGTCACCCGATACAGCTACACCCCCGCCGGACAGATCGCCGGCATGACCGACGCGGCGGGAAACAACTGGTCCTACACCTACGATCTGCGCGGGCGCCAGACCAGTTCCAGCGACCCTGACACCGGAACGGCCACGCGCACATACGACGCCGCTTCCCGTCTGTCCACCTCGACCGACGCCAAGGGCCAGGTCCTCACCTCCACCTACGACCTGCTCGGACGGAGGACCGGCCTCTACCAGGGAACGGCCACCGCCGCCAATCAGCTCACCGGGTGGACCTTCGACACCGTCATGAAGGGCAAGCCCACTACAGCAACCCGCTATGTCGGCGGAAACACCGGCAGCGGCCAGACCTACACCACCGCCGTCACCGGCTACGACAACGGCTACCGGCCCACTGGCACCACCCTGACCATCCCCGGCACCGAAGCCGGCCTCGAATCCGGCACCTACACCTACGCCACCTCGACCACCTACGACCAGATCACCGGCAGCCCCACGCTGACCACACTGCCCGCCACCGGCGGACTCCCCCAGGACAAGCTGGCCTTCTTCTACAACGACTACGGCCAGATGTTCAAATACGCCGGAGCCACCACCTACGACGTCCAGAGCGAGTACGACGCCTACGGCCGACCGCTGCGCTCGACCGTCAACCCGTGGGGCTCCCAGGTCGTCACGACCACGGACTACGACCAGGCCACCGGCCGGGTCCGCGGCCAGTTCCTCGACAAGCAGACCTCCACCCTCGGAGCGGTCCAGCAGACCAACTACACCTACAACCCTGCCGGCTCGATCACCTCGATCACCAACATCCCCGACAACAACCCCGCCGCGACCGACCGGCAGTGCTTCACCTACGACTACCTCGGCCGCCTGACCACCGCCTGGACCGACACCGGCGGCATCACCACACCCGACCCGCTCCAGCACAAGGCCCTCGACCAGGGCGCCTGCGCCAACACCACACCCACCAGCGGAGCCATCGCCCCGGCGAAGACCACCGTCGGCGGCGGCAACCCCTACTGGCAGGAGTACACCTACGACCTGACCGGCAACCGCACCTCCCTGATCCAGCACGACCAGTACGGCGACCCCGCCAAGGACGTCACCACCACCCAGCAGTTCCCGGCCCCCGGCACCGTCAACACACCGACCGCAGCGGCCAACGCCGGCGGCGGCACCGGCGGCGCCCACGCCCTGCTCGGCTCCACCGTCAAGACCGGCACCACCACGACCGCCACCGGCGCCACCCAGTACGATGCGGCCGGCAACACCACCGCCATCCGCACCGGCGTCTCCGGCACCGGCACCTCCGCCATGACCTGGAACAGCGAGGGCAAGCTCGCCAGCTACACCGCCCCTGCCCAGATCACCGGCAACGGCGGCAAGTGCATCGCCACCGCCGGCGGCAGCAACGCCAACGGCACCAACCTGCAGATCAACACCTGCAGCAACGGCGGAAGCCAGCTCTACACCGTCGCCAACAGCAAGCTCGTCGTCCTCGGCAAGTGCGTCCAGGCCATGGGCACCACCGCCGGATCGGCCGTCCAGGTCCAGGTATGTGACAACTCCGCCGCACAGACCTGGAACACCCGCACCGACGGCACCATCCACAACCCCGTGTCCAACCTGTGTCTCGCCATCCCCGGCGACGTCACCACCGTCAACACCGCCCTGGCCCTCGGCACCTGCGCCAGCACCGTCCCGGCCGGGCAGAAGTGGACCGTCCCCAACACCACCACCACCTACCTCTACGACGCCGACGGCAACCAGCTCATCCGCCGCAACCCCGGCCAGAACACCATCACCCTCGGCACCGACGAACTCACCGTCAACACCTCGGCGACGACGGCGCCCAAACCTCAGACCGGCACCCGCTACTACCCCATCCCCGGCGGACTCACCATCGTCCGCCAAGGCGCCGGCACCGCGGCCGGAACCTTCGTCGTCCAGGCAGCCGACCACCACGGCACCGGCACCACCAGCATCGACCTGACCACCTCCGCCACCACCCGCCGCGCGAGCGACCCCTTCGGCAACCCCCGAGGCAACCAGCCCGCACCCGGAACCTGGCTCGGCGACAAGGGCTACGTCGGCGGCACCAAGGACGACACCACCAACCTCACCAACCTCGGAGCCCGCCAATACCAACCCACCACCGGCCGCTTCATCAGCCCCGACCCCATCCTCGACCAGGCCAGCCCACAACAGTGGAACGCCTACTCATACAGCAACAACAATCCCGTCAACCTCAGCGACCCCAACGGACTGCGCCCCGACGGCTCGGCCGGCGGCTTCAGCAACGACTTGCCCGACGGGACCAAGGAATATTGGACGCTTGATGACGACGGCGGCTGGAACTGGGCCCGGGATGTCGCCTTCCAAAATATGTCCCAGAAAGACGTCATCATTGTCCAGCAGAGGGTAAGCCTCAACAACAAGCCAAGAAAGCACCGCCGTTCCGTCGACACCACCTGGTATTCATACAAATCCAAGGGCAACTCAACCTGGACCGCAGTAACCCGACTTGCAGCCGAATTCTATGGAGTCACCGACGCGATCGACTGCTACCACGGCTCACTCGATGGCTGCGGCAACCTAGTACTCAACATCGTCGGCTTCAATAAAGCCAAAATGCTCGCACGCGGCGTTGAGAGGCTAGCCGAGGAAGCCCTCCCCAAAAATAACACCGTCTCGGAAAAATTCAAACGCGCAGCCCCAGACTCCTGTCGGATCGGGAAAAATAGCTTTACACCCGACACGCCGGTTCTCCTTGCGAATGGGAACGTCAAGCCAATCAGCGAGATACGGGTCGGCGACGAGGTCATCGCAACAGACCCTGAATCCGGTGAAACGAGCACCGAACGCGTAACCGATACCATCGTCGGCTCGGACGACAGCGACTTCACCGACCTGACCGTCGCCGCCCCTTCCGACCCGACCAAGCCATCGACCATCACCTCCACCCAGAACCACCCGTACTGGAACGAGACCACACACCACTGGACCAACGCCAAGAACCTGAGGATCGGCGAACACCTCCAAACCTCAGACGGCAAGGCTGCCACCGTCCTCCAGGTCCGCAACTACCACACCAGCCCGCGCCCGGCCTACAACCTCACCGTCGCGAACCTCCACACGTACTATGTGCTGGCGGGGACCACGCCGGTCCTGGTGCACAATGACGGCGATGGATCCGGAGACGTTTTCTATCGCGGGGTGAAGCCGGGTGATCAGCTCTCATTTGCAGGGCGAGCAGGTACCGACTTCAAGGTTGACAAGGTGACTGGGTATGTCATTCCCGGGCGTGGCATATCGCTGACAACGCAACCCGACTCGCTGGGGAAGTTTGGTCGAGTTGGGGTTCCGGTTGACGCCTCCAGCATTCCGAGCGGCCTGGAGGTTGTTCAGGTGGGCAAGCCTGGCCACTATGAACTGGCGGTTAAGTCAGGTGTCAACATGACGCCAGACGAGTATCAGAGCAAGCTCGGAGAGGTCCGTCCAAGTGCCGATTGCCCCTAAGTGCTGTCCGGCGGCCACCCAGGAGGTGTTCGAATTGGAGTATCAAGTCGTCTTTCCGGAGGGTCTGGACGAATTCGATTGGTCTGAGATTGAGGATAAAGGCTGGCTTGACGGAGTTCGAATTTCATGGAGCGATAACAGCTGCACGCTGTCATTTTTCGACGAAATTCGCCTGCCGCAGGCCATCGCCGTTGACATCGAACGGCTGGGATATTTCTCTGCGAGAAACGTCGTCGTAGTTCGGCGGGTTGCTCGCGATGAAATCAGCCGCGCAGTGTCAGTAATGGCGGATCGGGGATTTGCAGACATCCTAAACGTCGACTGACGGCGTAGATACCCTGCTGCTTGGGTGTCTGAATTACGCCCAGGGGCCCCGCTGCGAGAGTTCGCAGTGGGGCCCCTGGGCGTTCTGACGGCAGTAGTTGACGGCAACGTCAGCGGACGGGTGCTGCACAGAGCGGTGGGTCGTCACTTTCGTCGGGGCCGGTGGTGGCCTCGGAGGGCTTGCCGAGGGTGCGGCCGAGGAGGTCGATGGCGTCGCGCTGGAGGCGGAGCCGGACGTGGGCGTAGACAGTGGCGGTGACGCCGATGTGAGGTTCCCCCGACGTGCGGAAGGTTGCCGGAGATGGCCTGATGGGCCATGAGAAGGGAGCCCTTGCGATAGCTGCACCGATGAAGTACCCGCCCGAGTTGCGACGGCGTGCGGTGGAGATGTACCGCACCGCCGATCCGAAGCCCGTGATCCGCAAGCTGGCCCGTGATCTCGGGGTGCACCACGAGGCCCTGCGGAACTGGATCCGCCAGGACGAGGCGGACCGGGGCGAGCGCGATGACCGGCTGACCACCGCGGAGAAGGAGGAGCTGGCCGCTCTGCGGAAGGAGAACGCCGAGCTCCGCCGGTCCTGCGAGATCCTCAAGGCCGCCTCGGCTTTTTTCGCCCAGGAGCTGTGCGCCACGAGGCGCCGTGTTGATCGAGAGGCGGTGGGAGACCGTCTCCGTCAGGTCGTCGTAGCGGCCTGATCGAAGCTGGGGGGCAGCCTGATCCGGGGAACGCCGGGGAGGGTGGCAAGCGGCCCCGACGAAAGCGGGACGTGCTGGAACTGCCAGACAGTGCGGGTCCGTTCAGCGAGGTCAGAAGGTGTAGCGAGAGCGAACCAGTGGTTGAAGCCCCGTAACAGCGAAGCCGGGTCAAATCTGGTGGATATGGCCGGTGTGCAGTGCGTGAGGTCCGGGCCTTTCGGCTCGGGACTCAACTCCGAAGCCGTTTAGCCTGTGCGTTTCACTTGGGGCCGTGTCCGGATCATGAGCGGGAACGCGAAAGTGCCTTCTGAACTGGGACGATGAGGCTTGTCTAAGGTCTC
>NZ_JBHTWX010000160.1:0-13511 GCF_042792155.1 Kitasatospora sp. NPDC056651
CACGGTGTAGGAACCTCGATCTTCTCAAACCGACAGTGCACCTGTCGTCGTATCAGCTGCCGCCCGCCGCCACTACCTGCGGATTCGGGTCAGAGCTCGTCCTCGTCGCCCCGTTCGACGTGCAGCGTCTCGCCGAACCGCTCCAGCGCCGCCTCCGGCCCGCAGCCGAAGGCGCGGCCGATGTACTCCCAGGTCATCAGGTTGCTGCGGGCCCTGCGGCCGGCGAGCAGCGCGGTCGACGCGGCGGCGCGCTCGAACCGGGCGGCCGCACGGGCGGCGGCGTACGGCTTGCTCTCCGTCAGGTCGCAGATCCGGTCCACCAGCGCCGCGACCAGCTCCTCGACCTCGCGCGGCACCACGCCCTCGGCCAGGTCGACGTGCCGCTCCCAGTCCGCGAACGGCCCGGTGGCCTCACCCACCGCCTCGGTCGCGTCGTCGTCACCGAAGTCCAACAGGTGCAGCCGCTCACCCCGCCAGCCGCAGCCGCAGCCACCGCGCACCGCAGTGGCCCGAGGGCCGTCCGCACCGTTGTAGAGCCACCAGGTGGTGCGCCCGTCCGGCAACGGCGCCGGCTCGCTGCCGTCCGCCAACACCGCCGCCGGGAAACCCCGGTGGCGTTTGCTCTCGTCTACCCATGGCATGCCGTGTCCCTCACGTCCCTGGAGTACGGCACCAGGGTTCTCGGCCCGTGACGCACTGTCAAGGCCTCGCGACAACGGGCCACGGCGCGACGGGCGGGACTCCTCGGCTCCCGTCGGCACGGCAGAAGCATCAGTCTCCGCGCCGCGACCCACCCCTGTCAGTCCGTATGGTTCCGGATTCCACCCCCGGCGGCAGGTGACTACCGTCCGATCCGTCGGAACTCCGGCGGTCCGGCGGACCGCCGCCACCCTCAGGAGGTCACGGTGACCACGAACCACCCCACCCGCAGGAGCATCCTCAAGTCCGCCGGCGGGCTCGGCGCCGCCCTGGCGCTCGGCGGCGCGGGCGTCCTCGCGACGGCCTCGGCCGCCCACGCGGCCGGCGACGGCTTCGGACTGCACATCACCGACCGCAACGAGGGCGACGCCCGGATGTGGTACTACCGCTTCCACACCGCCGAGATCGGCTGGGACCCGGCCGTCAACGTGCTGCTCCCCGACGACTACCACACCAGCGGCCGCACGTACCCCGTCCTCTACCTCCTGCACGGCGGCCTCCAGGACTTCATCGAGTTCGACCGCCGGGGCGTGCGCGAGTGGACCATCGGCAAGCCGCTGATCGTCGTGATGCCCGACGGCGGCCAGGCCGGCTGGTACTCGAACCCGGTCAACAGCAACGTCGGCCCCCGCAACTGGGAGAACTTCCACATCAACCAGCTGATCCCCTGGGTCGACGCCAACTTCCGGACCTTCGCCGAGCCCGAGGGCCGTGCCGTCTCCGGCTTCTCCATGGGCGGCTTCGGCGCGCTGAAGTACGCCGCCAAGTACTGGGGCCACTTCGCCTCGGTCAGCGCCCACTCCGGCCCGGCGAGCATCCGCCACAACGGCGGCGCGGTCGTGCACTGGGCGAATGTCTCCTCCGCCGTCAAGGACCTGGCCGGCGGCACGATCTACGGTGCGCCCCTGTGGGACCAGGCCCGGGTGAGCGCCGACAACCCGGTCGAACGCCTGGAGAGCTACCGCAACAAGCGGATCTTCCTGGTCGCCGGGACCAGCCCCGACCCGACCAACCCCTTCGACCAGTTCAACGAGTCCGAAGTGCTCGCCGAGCAGCGGGAGTTCCGATCCCTGCTGGACGGCGCGGGCATCCCCTACGAGGCGCACGAGGAGTCGGGCGGCCACTTCATCCGCCCCGACATGATGCAGCGCGACATCGACGGCATCATCGGCCGCCTCCGCAAGGCCTGAGGGGCGTGCCGATGATCTCCCGCACCTCGCGGGCGGCCCTGGCCGGGGTCGCCCTGCTGCTGCCGGTCAGCGTGCCGGTCGCTCCCGCCGTGGCCGCTCCCGCGGCCCCCGTCCGGGTCGCCGGGTTCGCCGCGGCCTGTCCGGCCCGCGGCCCGATCACCCAGCACTACTCCACGGAGCACAACGGCATCGACGTCGCCAGCGCCTACGGCACCCCGATCTACGCGGTCGGCGACGGAGAAGTGCTGAAGTCCGGCCCGGCAGAGGGATACGGCCAGTGGATCCGGATCCTGCACCCGGACGGGACCATCTCCGAGTACGGGCACATGTACGAGCGGGACGTGGCCGTCGGCGATCACGTGACGGCCGGCCAGCAGATCGCCCTGATGGGCGCCGAGGGTGAAGCCACCGGCCCGCACCTGCACCTGCGGATCTGGGGCGACCCGAACACGTCCGTGCGCGTCGACCCGGAGCCGTACCTCGCGGAGCGTGGCATCACCATGCCCTGCGTCCCGGGCAGCGGTCCGCGCCCGGCTCCGCCGGTGTATCCGGCGGAGTCCGGCCGGGTGGTCTCGGCCCGGTCGGCGGACGGGCGCCTGGAGGTCTTCGCCGCCGGCAGGAACGGCATCTCCCACGCCTGGCAGACCGTCGCGAACGGCGGTTGGTCGGAGTGGGAGGACCTCGGTGGCCCCGCCGACGCGGAGTTGGCGATCGGCCCGAACGCCGACGGCCGGCTGGAGGCGTTCGCCATCAACGGCAGCACCTTCCAGCACCGCTACCAGCTCCAGCCTTCCGGCGCCTGGTCCGGCTGGGAGGACTTCGGCGGTGGCGGCCATGACATCGCGGTCGGCTCCAACCAGGACGGCCGGCTCGAAGTCTTCGCCTCCGGTCCCACCGCCGTGTTCCACAAGTACCAGACGGCGCCCAACGGTGGCTGGTCCGGCTGGGAGGCCACCGGTGGGGGTCCGGCGAACAGTGAGATCGAACTCGGCAAGGCCCCTGACGGCCGCCTGGAGGTGTTCGCCCTCAATGGCAGCACCTTCCAGCACCAGTGGCAGACGGCCGTCAGCGGCGGCTGGTCCACCTGGGAGGACTTCGGCGGTGGCGGCCACGATCTGACCGTCAGTCACAACCAGGACGGCCGGATCGAGGTCTTCGCCTCCGGACCGGTCGGCGTCTACCACAAGTACCAGACCGATCCGACCGGTTGGTCCGGCTGGGAAGCCACCGGCGGCCCCGCCGACTCCCAGCTGACCAGTGAGCGTTCGCCGGACGGCAGGGTGGAGGTGTTCGCCATCAACGGCGGTACGGCGCAGCACATCTGGCAGACCGGTCTGAACGCCCCGTACGGCCAGTGGGAGACCTTCGGCACCGGCGGCACCGAGATCGGTGCGGCCGGCAACGCGGACGGCCGGATCGAGGTGTTCGGTTCCAACACCGACGGCGTCCACCACAGGTGGCAGACCGGCTTCTCCACCTGGTCCGAGTGGGCCTGGCTGAACACCACCCCCGGACCCGCCGTCGGCTGACCGAACCGGCAACCCCCTGGAGCACAGCGATGTACCCGATCGGCAGGCGCGGCCTGCTGCGGGCGGCCGGAGCGGGAGCACTCGTGCTTCCGCTCGCGGGCCGTACCGCCCCCGGCGGCTGAACGTCACCGCGATCGCCCCCGCCGGCACGGCCGCCTTCCGGCGTCGACAGTCGGTGCCCGGCGGGGTCCGGCGGCCGCGGGCCGCCTTCGGCGACCGCCCGGTGGCACCACTGCGCACGGGGACGCCCATGCTCTGACCGAACGCCCGTACCCACTCCTCCGGTTTTGTCAAGTAGCCTGCGGCATCCGGTTTATTGTCGTACGCGAAGAGGTACCGTTCGTCCGTCCGGCAACGAGCCGGCGCGCGAAACGGGGGAGCGGTGAGCGGGGCGGAGGAACGGTGAGCGGGATTGTCGTCCACCTGCCGGAGGGGAACGGCGACGACACGGTGACGTTACGGCTCGGGCCGGGAGAGCGGGCGCGCTTCGGCCGCGGCTCCGCCCACACCCCGGTGGAGCTGCGCCTCGGCGACGAGTCGGTCTCCCGGCTGGCCGGCGAGGTCCACGCGACCGACGACCACTGGCAGTTGAGCAACCTCAGCAACACCCACGCCTACCTGGTGGAGAACCCGGAGGGCGCCGGCGAGTACCTGCGGGTGCCGCCGCGGCGGATCGGCGCGCCGATCCCCTTCGAGTTCTCCCGGGTGGTGCTGCCGTCCCGGCGGGAGACCCCGCTGTCCTTCCAGGTGTTCGCGCCCGACCACGTCTATCTGGACCCGGACGCCCGCGGCGGCTCCCGGGAGAGCCGCACCATGACGGCGTACTCGCTGGACGAGACCGCCACCTACTTCCTGGTCCTGGTCGCGCTCTGCGAGCCGTGGCTGCGCGACCGCTCCCTCGCCGCCGTGCCCACCACCCCGCAGGTGGTCGCGCGGCTGCACGGCCACCCGGCGTGCGCCCGGCTCACCGCCCGCGCGGTCAGCTCGCACCTCGACTACCTCGCCGACGAGAAGCTCCGCATCGACCTGCCCGACGGCGACCGCGCGGACCGCCGCAGCGGCAAGCGCGAGGCCGTGGTGGGGCTCGCCCTGAAGTTCGGCATCGTCCGCGAGGAGCACCTCGCGCTGCTGCCGGGCCCCGAACCCGGCCGGACCGGACGGTAGGGAGGGCCGGCGATGCTGCGAGATCCGGCCTTCCCCGGGGACGGCGAGGAACTGCTGCCGGCCGGCCACCGGGTCGGCGAGTGGACGGTCACCGGGCCGATCGGCGAGGGCGGCTGGGCGACGGTCTACGCCGCCCGCCGGGCCGACGGCTCCGGCGGCCCTGACGACACCGTCGCGCTGAAGGTGCTGCCGACCGCCGGACTCGCCCCCCGTCAGGCCCGCCACGTCGCCGAAGCCGCCCGGCGCGAGGCCGAGTTGGGCCGCACCGCCCCGCACCCCCGGCTGGTCCGGCTGCTCGGCACCCTCGTCCTGGCCGCCCCCGACCAGCCCTCGCTGGACGGCGCGACCGTCCTGGTCATGGAACGGGCCCGGTGCACCCTGCGCGACCTGCTGGCCACCGGCGTCGACGAGGCCGAGGGGGCCCGGATCGTCGCCGGCGTCTGCGAGGGCCTGGCCCACCTGCACCGCTCCGGCTGGGTCCACACCGACCTCAAGCCGGAGAACGTCCTGATCGGCGCGGACGGCGAGGTCCGGCTCTCCGACTTCGGCCTCGCCGTCGAACTCAGCGGCACCCACGGCCACAGCGCCCCGATGGGCACCCCCGACTACCTCCCGCCGGAGCGCTGGCGGGAACCGCTCGGCGAGCGCGGCGTCAAGGTCCGTACCACCGCCGACATCTGGGCACTCGGCATCGTGATCCACGAGGTCTTCGCCGCCGGCGGCAGCCCCTTCCCCGGCGCGACCCCCACCGCTCGCAGCGCCGCCGCCCAGCAGTACGCCGAAGGCCGCGCCGCCCTGCGACTGGCGGCCTCCGTCCCGCCGTTCTGGCGCGACCTGGCCGCCGACTGCCTCGCCCCGACCCGCGCCGCCCGAGCCCCGCACACCGCGGAGAGCCTGCTCGGCCGCATCCGCGCCCACCGCTCCGGCCGGCGTCCACGCTGCCCGCGCCTTCGCCCCCGCCCGCGCACCGCCCTGGTCGCACTGGCCTCCTGCGCCACGGCCGTCGTCACCGTCACGGCGTTGTGGCCGCACCCGGGACCGCCCGGACAGCCGGCCCACGTCCGGGTCTTCAACGCCGAACGCGGCTGCCAGGAGCGCACTGACCGCGACCCCGGGTGCAGCCTGGGCCTCGCCGTCGACCCCCTGCGCCCCTACACCGCGGACAACACCGTCCCCGTCCGGGTCTGGCACAACGACACCCTCGACGCGGACTGCCAGCTCCCCACCGGCCTGCCCGTCATCAACGAGGAGGACGCCACCTCCACCCTCTGGTACCGCGTCCGCCTCCCCGGCCCCACCACCGCCTGGCTTCCCGCCGTCCGCACCCGCGACCGCCCCGACCTCCACCGCTGCCCGTGACCCTTCGCGCGGCCGGGGCTCGGCGGCAGGCGGGTCAGGGGCCGCGAGCGTCACCTCGCCGCCGGCACCCCGCTCCCGGACTCGGCCCCGGCCCCGGCCCTGGTGTTCACCGCCGCGCAGCTGCGGAGGCGATGAAATTGAACACGTTCAGATGGATGGGATAGGCTGCCTCGCGGAGCCGAGGCGCGAGGGGGAGCCCATGAAGATCGTCATTCCCGGCGGATCGGGTGAGCTCGGGAGGCTGCTCGACCGGAGCCTGACCGCCGCCGGACACGAGGTCGTCGTCCTCAGCCGCAGGCCCGCCGGACCCCGGCAGATCGGCTGGGACGGACGGACCCTCGGAGCCTGGGCGGCCGAGGTCGACGGCGCCGACGCCGTACTCAACCTCGCCGGCCGCAGCGTCAACTGCCGCTACACGGAGGCCAACCGGCAGGAGATGATGGACTCCCGGGTGCACTCGACCCGGGTCGTCGGCCAGGCCATCGCCTCCGCCCGCAGGCCTCCCGCCCACTGGCTCCAGATGAGCACCGCCACCGTCTACGCCCACCGCCACGACGCCCCCAACGACGAACGGGACGGCCTGATCGGCGGCAGCGAACCCGACGCCCCGCCCGCCTGGCGGTACAGCGTCGACGTCGCGCACGCCTGGGAACGCACCCAGGCGGAGGCCGACACCCCGCACACCCGCCGGGTCGCCCTGCGCACCGCCGCCGTGCTCGGCCCCGAGCGCGGCGGCTCCCTCGACGCGCTGTCCTGGCTGGCCAGGCTCGGCGTCGGCGGCCCCGTCGCGGGCGGCGCGCAGTACGTCTCCTGGATCCACGAACGGGACTTCGCCCGGGCCGTCGCGTTCCTGATCGCCCGCGAGGACCTCACCGGGCCGGTCAACCTCGCCGCCCCCGATCCGCTGCCCCAGCGCGAGTTCATGCGCGAGCTGCGGACCGCCTGGGGCATGCCGCTGGCCCTGCCCGCCACCCGCTGGATGGCCGAGCTGGGCGCCTTCGCGCTGCGCTCCGACACCGAGCTGCTGCTGAAGAGCCGCCGCGTCGTACCGACCCGGCTGCTCGACGCGGGCTTCGCCTTCGAGCACCCGAACTGGCCGGAGGCCGCCCGCGACCTCGTCCGGCGGCTGCGCGGGCGGTAGCCCGCCTCCGGGCGCGATGCCGTCGAGCCGCCGTGCGGAGGGTTCGTCACGGGGCCGTCACAGCTGCCCGCCGGCGCTTGCCCGGCCCCGGCGTTCCCGGGAGCGTGGAGCCACACCGAGGGGCACCAGGGGGCGGGATGCGGACGGTACGGCTGTCGTTCATGCACCAGTGGGGGAGCAACATCGGGATCGGCTGCGCGCTGGCCCTGGTCGCGTCCGTCGCGCTGGGCGGATCCGGTGCCACCGGACCGGGGGCGGCCACCCTGATCGGCGTGCTGATCGCCGTCGGCGTCGCCGTCGGGGTGCCGCACACCTTCTGGCTGCGCGAGGAGGAGAGCGGCCTCACCGTGGTCCGGCTGCTGCTCCCGCGCCGCTACGCCTGGTCGGAGATCCGCGGCCTGGCCATGGAGTTCCACGAGGAGATCGAGACCGGCGGCCACGAGGTCATCCTCCGGCTGCGCCTCACGGACCCGCCCGGCCGGTTCTGGGGCCCGCTGCTCGGCCGGGTCGACGTCACCGAGGACGACCGGTCGCGCGGCTTCGAACCGGCAGCCCTGGCCGAGCTGTTCGCCCTGTTCGGCCGGCACGGCCTGCCCGTCGAGCAGCCGGACTTCGCCAACGCCGTGCTCAGCCTCCACGGGCTGCCGCGGCTGCCGCCCGAGCCGGTGCGCGGCGTGCCGGTCGGTCCGGTGCCCACGGCCGAGGAGGCGTACGCGCGGGCCCCGGGCGTCGAGGAGGAGGAGAGGCACCTGGCGGCCTGGCGGAACACCGAGAAGAGCCCGCCCCGCGAGCGGCGCGAGTACCTGCTGCGCGGCGCCGCGCTCAGCGACCGGATCGCCGCCCTGGCGGAGGGTGACGCGGTCCTCGCGAAGGCCGGGCAGGCGCGGTTCTCGGCGGGCCGCCTGACCGAGCACGACGGCGTCACCGCCGCCGACGGCGAGGACGCGCGGCGGTACGTCCGCCAGCAGTACCTGGTCTGGTCCCGGGCCGCCGCCGACCGGCGGCCGGGCCGAGGCGGGCGCTGACCGGCGGAGCCCCGGCGGCCGTCGCCCGGCGGCCGTCGCCCGGAGGCCCGAGCCGCTACGCCCCCAACAGGTGGTCCAGCACCCGGCCGAAGACCAGGCGCCCCGCCCGCGAGACGACCGGATCGAGCGGCCCGGGAAGGCCGGTGACGGTCAGCTCCTCCGTCCAGACCGCCGCACTGCCGCCGCCGACCGCCCGGACCCGCAGCTCGGCCCAGCCGCGCACCGGACGGCCGCGCTTGACCAGCCGGCACCGCCCGTCCCGCCCGGGAACGGGGACGACCAGCTCGGTGATCTCCATCGGGTCGTCGAAGCGCAGCGGCCCGACGGCCGTCCGGGCGAGCACGAGGTCGCCGACCTCCCGGCCGGTGCCCCGGGCCACCCGGACCCGGGTGAACGGCACCCGCTCCCCGTGCCGGGGCCAGGCGGTCAGCCGCTCCCAGCAGACGGCGGGCGGCAGCGGCGAACGGCGGATCAGGACGAAACGGGCCACAGTCCGTCACCTTAGCGACAGTGCGGCCCCGACGGCGGTGCGCCCCCAACGGCAGCGCGGCGCTGACGCGGGGTGCCGACGGCGGTGCGCCCCTAACGGCGGTGCGGCAGGCGTCCCAGCAGGCCCGCCAGCGCCGTCAGGTCGCCGTCGTCCTCGACCAGCACCACTGTCGGCGGGTGCGCCGGAGCCCCCAGCCGGGCGATCTCGTGCGCGGTGACCCCGAGTCCCGGCGGCGCGACCAGGGCGACGGGCGCGCGGGACTCCAACAGCGGGCCGAGCACCGGGCGGTACGCGGCCGCGGGCGGGTCCTCCCCGGCGGGGCGCAGCACGCCGAGGGCCTGCGGGCCGGGCCAGCCGCGGGCGGTGCCGCGGTAGCGGGTGGGCGAGGCGTCGGGCGGCGGCAGCAGCAGGACCCAGCCCGCGCCGGGGCGGGCGGCCCGGCGCAACACGTCCAGCCGCACCGCCGGGCCGGCCGGCTCCCCGGGCCGCGCGGCGCTGCCGGCCGGCTCGCCCAGCCGGGGCGCCGGCTGCCCGGCGAGGGTGGAGCGCAGCACCTCGGTGGCGCCCAGACCACTCGGCAGGTCCGGGAAGGAGCGCAGCAAGTGGGCGCTCTGGTCCAGGAGTTCGACGGCGTCGCGGTCGGCGAGCAGGGCGCGGTCGTGGGTGGTGGTGAGGACCAGCCCGCCGGTGGCGTCGTAGTGGGCGGCCAGCGTGATCGGGTACGAGGTGAGGGTGCCGGCCGGGACCGGGCTCCCCACGTGGATGCCGTGCGCGGCCAGGTCGGTCTCCAGGCGCAGGTGGTGCGCCGCGGTGGGCTGGTGCTCCAGCACCACCAGGCTGTTCGGCCGCTGCCCGCGGGTGCCGGGTGTCCAGCGGTGGGCCTGACCGGGCGGGACCCACTCGTAGGAGGCGAGGTCGAGCACCCCGTCGCGCAGCGCCGCGAGCAGCTGCGGCACGGTGGTGCCGGGGTGCACCCGCACGGAGATCGGCAGCGGGTTGCGCAGCGCGCCGGGCAGCCGGTCGATGCCGTCCAGCGGGATGCCCCGGCCGGAGACCGTCACCGCGAAGCCGACCCGCACCGCCCGGCCGGGCCGACCCGGCCGACGGGGGCGGTCCGACTGCCCGGCGCGGTACAGCAGCAGCGCCCAGGCCGCTTGGAGCGCGCTGCTCTCGCCCGCGCCCCAGGCCGCCGCCCAACCGCGCAGCCGGACCGCCTCGTACGGGGTGAGCCGGCGCCTGGTCCGGGCGCTGCCGCGCCGCAGCGGGTCGGGGACGAGCGGCAGGACGGAGCCGGCGGACGGCCGGGTCGACCAGAACTGCCGCGCCGCGTCCGTGGACCGGCCGGTCAGCCAGCGGGCGTGGTCGCGCACGTCGGGCCGGCGCTCGCCGCCGGGCAGCACGCCACCGGTCAGGTAGGCGCGGTAGAAGGACTGGAGCAGCAGCCGTACGCTCCAGCCGTCCAGCATCGCGTGGTGGTAGGTGAGCAGCACCCGGGTGACCGGCCCCTCCGGGGCGTCCGGCGCGGCGTCGACCAGGGTGGCGCGCAGCAGCGCGGGGTGGCGCAGGTCGAAGCCGCGCCGGCGGTCGGCGTCGAGCAGTTCCTCCCAGTCGGCGGTGTCGTGGCGGTGCCGGATCACCTCGGGGACGGCGTGCTCGTGCAGCACCATCCAGGGCTCGTCGGCGCCGCCCTCCTCCCAGTCGAAGGCCGCGCGCAGCACCGTCTCGTGGTCGAACACGGACTGCCAGGCCGCCGTGAAGCGGCCGGTGTCCAGCGGCCCGTGCCAGCTCCAGGACAGCTGCTCGACGTGCCGCCCCTCGGGCTGCGCCTCGCCGATCACCTGGCGCAGCAGCTCCCGCTGGAGCGCGCTGGTCGGCACGGTGACCGGCTCCGGCGGGTGGGCCAGGGCCTCGCGCAGCTCCTCCAACAGGCCGACGGCGTGGGCCGGAGGCCCGGGGGCGAGGCCGACGAACAGCCGGCGCCCGCCGTCCCGGGTGTCGTCGACCAGGACCGCCCGCAGCGGGGGGCCGGCGGCCAGGCCGCGCCCGAGTTCGGCGAGCACCCGGTCGAGCCCGCCCGGGCCGTCCACCGTCCGCTGCCACAGCAGGTCCGGCGTGGACCCGGAGGGCGGCCGGGGCACCACGGTCCGCAGCGCGGCGCGCAGTGCGGCACGCAACTCCTCCGGCGGATGGGGGTGGTAGAGCTCGACGAGGACGAACTCCGGTGCCGCCGCCGGGCGTCCGGCGGCGGGCCGGGGACGGGCGGCGGGGCCGGCCAGGACGGCGCGCACCATCCCGGCGTCCAGCGGTCTCGGCGGCCGGGCCGCGGGCGGGCAGGGCTCGGGCGCTGGGGCGCCGACCACCAACAAGGTGACGGGTGCGCTGGAGAACTGATGGGTCGTCATCGTTGATCAGCGGGCACCGGAGCCCTCATCCTTCCCGTGGACCGGCCGGGATCGCGCCGGGGTTTACTGGGTGGCGAGCCCGCCGCAGACGTTCAGTGCCTGGGCGGTGATGCTGGCCGCGGTCGGGCTGGTGAGGTAGCCGGCCAGCGAGGCGACCTCTTCGGGCGTGGTGTAGCGGCCGAGCGGGATGTGCGTCTGGAAGTGCTGGTGGATGGTCTCGGGGGTGGTGTTGTAGGCGGTCGCGTACTCGTGGTGGATCCTGGCGGTGTGCGGGGTCTGGACGTACCCCGGGCAGATGGCGTTGACGGTGGTGCCGGTGGGTGCCAGTTCCTTGGCCAGCGCCCGGGTGAAGCCGATCACGGCGTGCTTGCTCGCGGTGTACGGCGCGCCCAGGGTGACGGCCTGCTTCCCGGCGGTGGACGCGATGTTGATGATCCGGGGGTGGGTGGTGCTGGTGATGTGGCCGTGCCGGAGGGTCTCCCGGGTCACCAGGAAGACGGCGTTCAGGTTGGTGTCGATGACGTCGTACCAGAGGTCGTCGGTGGTGGTCGCGGTCGGTCCGCCGCCGGTGCGCCCGGCGTTGTTGACCAGGACGGTGATCGGGCCGTGCTCGGTCACGGCGTGCCGGATCAGTTCGCCGACCTGGACGGGGTCGCGGACGTCGCAGGTGAGGCCGTCGGCTTGGTGGCCCTCGTCGCGCAGGCCGGCCAGGGCCTGGTCGATGTCCCGGGCGGTGCGGGCGCAGATGAAGACCCGGTGGCCGCGGCTGCCGAGTTCGCGGGCGATGGCGAGACCGATGCCGCGGGTGCCGCCGGTGATCAGGGCGAGGGGTTTCTCGGGTGCGGTGGTCATGGCGCGTCCTGTGGGTGAGGGCTGGGAGAGACCGGCGGGGGCGGCCGCCGGGGGGGGGATTGGCAGACACGCCCCTAGGCCGGGTACAGGTTGTAGGTGGTCGGGTGGGCCGTGGTGGGCGTGTTGAGGGCGGGGTCCAGGGTGAGGATCGCGTGCTGGAGGTGCTGGAGGTGCGGGGAGGGCTGGATGCCGAGCTCGGTGGTCAGCCGGTGCCGCAGGTGGTGGTAGGTGGTCAGGGCGCTGGTCTGCCGGCCCGCCCGGTAGAGCGCCACCATGGCCTGGGCGTGCAGGCCCTCGTGGTGCGGGTGCTGGTGGGTCAGGTGGGTGAGCTCGGGGATCAGCTCGTTGTGTCGGCCGAGCCGCAGGTCGGTGTCGATCCGGCGTTCCAGGGTGATCAGCCGGCTCTCCTCCAGGCGCATGATCTCGATGGTGAGGATCGGCCCGGGCCGGACGTCGACCAGCGCGGGGCCGTGCCAGAGCGCGAGTGCGTGGCGGAAGTGGGTGGCGGCCTGGTGGTCCTGGCCGTGGTTGAAGGCGTGCTGGCCCTGTGTGGTCAGCAGGTTGTAGGTGTGGACGTCCAGGTCGTCCGGGTGGGTGGAGAGCTGGTAGCCGCAGTGCCGGGTGGTGAGGATGTCCTTGGCGGTGGTGTGCGGGGTCGGCCCGAGGGCCTGGGTGATCCGGCGGCGCAGTTGCAGGATGTACGTCTGCATCGTGGTGAGCGCCTGTCTGGGAGGGTCGTCGCCCCAGATCTCCTCGATCAGGGTGGCCGTGGGCAGGATGCGGTTCGGGTAGAGCGCGAGGAGGGCGAGGATCTGGCGCTGCTTGCCGGCGGTGGGGACGACGGAGATGCCGTTGAGGTCGGCGGTGAGGGGGCCGAGGACCTTGAGGTGCATGGCGGTTCTCCTTTCGTGCGGGCGACGGGACGCGTGAACGGGGAAGCGGCACGTCGCGCTGTCGGATAAGTGTTCGAATCTGGGGGATGGTGGGGTGGATGCGTCGCACCATAGTTCCGGCAAGGGGCGGGGGTCGGATTCCTCAAGTGCCCGTCGAGTGCGGTTCCGGGCGCTCTGGTGAGGACTTCCGGGCAGGGGAAGCGGCGGCGGGGGGGGGGCCCCCGGGGGGGGCGGGGGGCCCCCCCCCCCCCGCCGGGCGAGTCGCTGCCCGGCCCTTGGGGGGCGGTCCGCGGCGATTCCCGGAGGTCTGGAGGAGGGGTCGAGAGGTGCTGGAAAGGGCTTCCGGGCGGTGGTGGGGTGTGTTGTGGTGGGTGGCGGGGGAGCCCTGGCCGCAGACGGCCCGATGGTCGTGGGTGGGCGGAGCACCGCTGGTCGGTGACGTAGACGCTCACGCATGGAACTGAGTGCGCGGGCTATGGAGCGTCCGGCTCGGCGGGATTTGAATGGTGCCACGACGACGAACCGGCCGGGCGCGACAGTCGCCCGGATCGGATCGGGTCTCCGGTGTTTCCTTCGAGTCTTGGAATGAGGGTGTTCGTGATGGCTGGTGTGGTGGATCTCGCGGTCGAGTCCGGTGTGGTGCTGGTGGTCGGTGGCACGGGGAAGACGGGCCGTCGGGTGGCGGAGCGGCTGGCCGGGCGGGGCTATGAGGTGCGGGTGGGTTCGCGTTCGGGTGCGGTGCCGTTCGACTGGAACGACGAGGGGAC
>NZ_JBHTWX010000161.1:0-12842 GCF_042792155.1 Kitasatospora sp. NPDC056651
TGCCTTCCAGCAGGCCCTCCGGGCTTCGTTCTTTCGTGTTTCCAGCTTATCAGATGTTTTCCGCTCCGTTTTCCGGAGTTTCATTCATCGGATTTGCTTTCCGCTTTGTCGTCCCCGGTCTCCCGCGGCGACTCCGGAACTGTACGGGCACGGGCCCGCCACATGCAAATCGCCCCTGCCCGGGAGTCCGGGCAGGGGCGATCACCACTGATCAGAGCCGGGTCAGCGGACCTCGGTGATCTCCGGGCCGCGCGCGAACGGGTCGAGCGAAGCGCCACCGAAGCGGCTGTCGCCCTCACCCGCGGCAGCGGCCGCCCCGCCACCGTCGGCGACCATCTGGGCGTCCTCGGGGAGCTTCAGCACGATCGGGTCGCGGGGAGCCATCGGGGACTCGCCACGCACGACGACCGTCTGGCGGAAGACCTGCTCCAGGATTCCGGCCATCTCCGGCTGCACCGCGGCCTGGCCGGAGATCACACCGCGCAGGAACCAGCGCGGACCGTCGCAGCCGACGAACCGGACCAGCTGCACGCCCTGGGTGCCGTCCGGAAGCTGCACCGGGACCTGGGCGCGGAGGTGCCAGCCGAGCGAGCCCTCCTCCTCCTCGATGAGGCCGCCCTGCGAGGTGATGCCGCTGGCGATCTCCTCCCGGACCTCCCCCCAGATGCCCTCCGACTTCGGGGCCGCGAAGGCCTGGAGCTGGATGGCGCTGTTGCCGAGCACGAGGGTGGCGGCCACGATCGCGTCACCGGCGACCTCGACCCGCAGTTCCATGCCCTCGACGCCGGGAACCAGCAGACCCCCGAGGTCGACTCGACCCTCCTCGGGGTTCTCCAGCTCGGTGTGGTCCCACGGACCGTCCGGCCGGGGGGCCGGCGGCAGGCCGACCCTGTCGGCCGGGTCCAGCCCGGTCACGTTCTCGCTCTCGGCGGAACCTTCGACGTCATCGGCCGTCTCGTCGGCGCTGATGGCGTCGTCGGCGAGCTGCTCGACAGCGTCCTCGCTCTTCTGGCGACGACGGAACACGGTCACTGTCCTTCCCGGTCCAAGACCGATGCGTATACCTGCTCGGCTTCCTGCGAGGCCGCGGGCATGCTAGACCCCGGCGTGGCCGCCGGTCGACCCGAACCCACCCTCGGCGCGTGCCGACCCAGGCAGCTCCCCCACCTCGTGGAAACGGGCCTTCTCGACCTGCTGGATCACCAGCTGGGCGATTCGGTCCCCTCGGCGGAAGCTGACCCCCTCGCGCGGGTCCAGATTGACGACGATCACCTTGATCTCTCCACGGTACCCGGCATCGACCGTCCCCGGGGCGTTCACGAGGGCAACTCCGCAACGAGCTGCCAGCCCGGACCGGGGGTGGACGAAGGCCGCGTAGCCGTCCGGCAGGGCGATGGCGACGCCGGTGGGCAGGACGGCCCGCTCACCGGGAGCCAGCTCGGCGTCGACGGTGGTGCGCAGATCGGCACCGGCGTCCCCGGGCTGCGCGTAGGCGGGCAGCGGCAGCTCGGGGTCGATGCGCTTGATCAGGACGTCCAGCTGCGGGCGGGGGGTGTCGCTCAAGGGTTCACCTCAAAGGCTCGTGCGCGCTTCATCAGATCCGGGTCGTCGAGGACCTTCTCGATGTCCTCGGGACGACCGTGCGTGGTGAAGTGTTCCAGCTTCACCTGGACGAAGAGGGCTTGCGCACGCACGGCGACCGGTCCGTCCGGGCCGCCGATCCGCGCCTCGGCGGCGCTGTAGATCTTGCGGCCGCTCGCACCGGTGATCCAGGCGCGCAGGTGCAGCACCGAGTCGACGGGCACCGGACTGAGGAAGTCGGTCTCCAGCCTGCCGGTCACGGCGGGGGCGTGCAGCAGCCAGTTGAGCGTGCCGAGGGTCTCGTCCATCGCGGTGGTCAGCAGGCCGCCGTGGGCCAGGCCGGGGCCGCCCTGGTGGGCGTCCCGGACGACGAACTCGGCGGTGACGTCGAGTCCCTCGCCGGCGACGGCGTCGATCCGCAGGCCGCCGGGGTGCTGCGGGCCGCAGCCGAAGCAGTGTTCGTAGTGGGAGCCGAGCCGGGTGCCGGGGGCGGGCGCCTGGGGGTGGCGCTCCGGCAGGACGGCGTCCGGCGGCGGGGTGGTCGGGGTCGCCGGCATCGTGGGCGCCGGCCGGTCGGTGGGGATGTGGGGGGCTGTCGTACCGGTCACGGGGCCCCAGCCTACCCAGGGGTAGCGAGGCTTCCGGTGGGGGTGGCGTCCGGGGCCGGACGTCAGGGCGCCCACAATGGAGGGCATGTACGACGAACGCCTCACGGTGCCGCGTTCCTGGTGGCTGCTCCCGGTCGCGGTGGGATTCACGCTCGCGCTGATCCTGATCCGGGTCAACGGTCCGGCCGCGCTGATCGGGCTGGTGGTCGGCATCGCCGCCGGCGCGGTCGCGATCAGCAGCTACGGCTCGGCCCGCATCCGCGTGGTCCAGGGCTCGCTGGTGGCCGGCCCGGCCCGGATCCCGGTGGACGCGCTCGGCGCGGCGCACGCACTGAGCCCCGCCGAGGCGGCGGCCTGGCGCGGCCCGAAGGCCGATCCGCGCGCCTTCATGCTGCTGCGCAGCTACGTCCCGACGGCACTGCGGATCGAGGTGACCGACCCGGCCGACCCGACGCCGTACCTGTACCTGTCGACCCGCTCGCCGATGAAGCTGGCGGAGGCCCTGGAGGACGCCCGGCGCGGCGCCCGCGCCTGAGGCGCGCCGGCCGGCCGTGAGCCGGTCAGGCCGAGGAACACGCCGGTCGGACGGGGCCGGACAAACGGAGAGGGACGGTTCCGCTGTTGCGGGACCGTCCCTACGACTTTGTCCTGACCGGTGTGCCGGCCGACTCCGTCCTGCCGGGCCCGTCCAGTCGGACGGATCCCGGACCTGCCGTCCGGCCCCGCTGCCCGGGGCCGGAAGGAGCGGTGTGCCGGTCCCGCGGGCGCAGCCGCGGGCACCGGGCCCTGTCCGCCGCGGTGCTCAGGCGCCGCAGTCCCGGCAGATCGGGTTGCCGTTCTTCTCGCTGTAGAGCTGGCTGCGGTGGTGCACCAGGAAGCAGCTCATGCAGGTGAACTCGTCGGCCTGCTTCGGCAGCACACGGACGGCGAGTTCCTCATTGGAGAGATCGGCGCCGGGCAGCTCCATGCCCTCGGCGGCGTCGAACTCGTCGACGTCGACAGAGCTTCCGCCCTTGTCGTTCCGCCGGGCCTTGAGCTCCTCGATGCTGTCCTCGTTGAGCTCGTCGTCAGTCTTGCGTGGGGTGTCGTAGTCGGTTGCCATTTTTCGCTCTCCCCCTCCGGGTTGTGCGGTGTGTGCGGTATCTCCAGCGCACGTAACGCATGGGGGGTCGGTCTTGTGCCCGACCCGAGGCGGAGATTTTGCCTTACTTCAAGCCCTGTTACTCAATCGACACTCAGCCCGGGCTCCATCGGGGTGATCCCCGGGGCTGCGGAAGGCCTCACGCTGGGCCATCGTCGGCCCTCCACAGCCCCGGCGAACCGGACACGTACAGTGACCACGACGGGTACGAACACCCGCCGAATCCCTTACCGGTCAGGGATGCTGACCGATTCCTGAGACCGGGCTGGGAGCGGAATCCGGTCACGGACGGCAATCGGCACCGCCGATCGGGCGGTCACTCTCCGGGGTTGCCCGGAATCGCGGAGCGACACGGTGTGAGCTTGGTCACGTTAAGAATCTTCCGGGGCAAAGCACGGAAAATCCACCCAGGCCGACCGCCGGGCGGTGCGCCCCGGTCGGCGTTCCGGCACGCCCCGGTCGGCGTTCGACCGCGCCTCAGCCGGCGTTCTTCCGGGCCGCGCGGCGCGCCAGCAGGGCGGCCTGGCGCTCCTCGAACTTCCGGGCCTGGCTGTCCAGCCCGTCCAGGAAGACACCCAGCTCGTTCTGCGCGAGCAGGCCCTCCGGGCCGAGGCCGCCGAACTCCATCACCTTGAGGTGGCGCAGCACCGGCTGGAGCACGTCGTCGTGGTGGATGCGGAGGTTGTACACCCCGCCGAGGGCGATCTGCGCGGCGGCGCGCTCGAAACCGGGGATCCCGTGGCCGGGCATCCGGAAGTCGGTGACCACGTCGGCGATGGCCCGCATGGCCTGGTCCGGGGCGATCTCCAGCGCGGCCTTCAGCAGGTTCCGGTAGAAGACCATGTGCAGGTTCTCGTCGTTGGCGATCTTCGCCAGCAGCTGCTCGCAGAGCGGGTCGCCGGCGTACTTGCCGGTGTTGCGGTGCGCGATGCGGGTGGCGAGCTCCTGGAAGGCCACGTAGGCGACCGAGTGCAGCATGCTGTGCGCGTTGTCGGACTCGAAGCCCTCCGACATGTGGCTCATCCGGGCCCGCTCCAGCTCCACCGGGTCGACCGCCCGGGTGGCGAGCAGGTAGTCGCGAATGGCTATGCCGTGCCGCCCCTCCTCGGCCGTCCAGCGGTGCACCCAGGTGCCCCAGGCGCCCTCGCGGCCGAACATGGTCGCGATCTCGTGGTGGTAGCTGGGCAGGTTGTCCTCGGTCAGCAGGTTGACCACCAGTGACACCCGGCCCACCGCGGTCACCTGGGACTGCTCCAGGGACCACGCCTCGCCGCCCAGCACGCCGTCGAAGTCGCGGCCCTGGCTCCACGGGACGAACTCGTGCGGCATCCACTCCTTGGCGATGCCCAGGTGGCGGTTGAGCTCCTTCTCCACGACCTCTTCGAGGGCGAGGATCAGCCGCGCGTCGGTCCAGCCGCTCGCGACGAGCGAGGAGCTGCTCTGCACAGGGGCGATGGTCACGGTCTGGCTCCTGGGGGGACGGGACGCGCTGGGACGGGCGCGCTGGGACGGGATCGACGTGCTTCGGACCCGTCGGCGGGGCGGCCGACGGATTCACCTACGGTTGCGTAGGTTACGACACCGTAAGTTGCTCGGGCCGCAAATGACAAGCCGCCCCCGCCAGGCCTTATGTCGTCTTGACGGGCTTGGCGGGGGCGGCTGGAAACGGTCGCCCGCGGAAGGGGCGTTCGACCCTTACGGTGAGGGGATCCGGACCCTCATGGTGAGTCCGCCGCCGGCGCGCGGCGTGGCCTCGATGGTGCCGCCGTGGGCGCGCACCACCGAGCGGACGATGGACAGGCCGAGCCCGACCCCCTTGTCGCTGCGGGTGCGGTCGGCGCCCTTGATCCGGCGGAACGGCTCGAAGATGTGCTCCAGTTCGTACCCGGGCACCACCGGGCCGGTGTTGGAGACCACCAGCTCGCCGCCGCCGGGCACCGCGGTGGTGGCCAGCTCGACCCAACCGCCCGGGGTGTTGTAGCGGACGGCGTTCTGCAACAGGTTGAGCGCCAGCCGCTCCAGCAGCACCCCGTTGCCGGCGGCCATCGCCGGATCGAGCTTCGAGCGCAGCTCGACCTCGCGCTTGTCGGCCTCGGCCCGGGTCTGCTCCAGCGCCCGGGTGGCCACCTCGGACAGCTCCACCGGGCGCCGCTCGGTCAGCTCGTTCTCGCTGCGGGCGAGCAGCAGCAGGCCCTCGACGAGCTGTTCGCTGCGCTCGTTGGTGGCCAGCAGGGTCCTGCCCAGCTGCTGGAGGTCCTGCGAGGCCCCCGGATCGGAGAGCTGGACCTCCAGCAGGGTGCGGTTGATCGCCAGCGGGGTGCGCAGCTCGTGCGAGGCGTTGGCGACGAAGCGGCGCTGGGAGTCGAAGGACCGGTCCAGCCGGTCCAGCATGCCGTCGAAGGTGTCGGCGAGCTCCTTGAGCTCGTCGTCCGGGCCGTCCAGCTCGATCCGGCGGTGCAGGTCGGAGGAGGCGACGTCGCGGGCGGTGCGGGTGATCCGGCCGAGCGGGCGCAGCACCCGGCCGGCCAGGGCGTAGCCGGCCGCGAAGGCGATGATCGCGAGGCAGACCAGCATGGTGAGCGACTTGCGCAGCAGCGTGTTCAGCGCGGAGTCGGAGCGCGCCAGGTAGTAGGCGGTCTGCGCGTCGTTGAACTGTCTGCTGTCCATGTCGACGCTGGTGCCGTTGGGGTTGACGACCCGGACGAAGTCGGCGTTGAAGTTGAACGTGCGCGGGGCCAGGTAGGAGACGGCGTCCTGGAAGAACACGTACATCAGCAGCAGCAGCACGACGCCGGCCATCAGGAACATCCCGCCGTAGAGCAGGGTGAGGCGCATCCGGATGGTGGGGCGGAAGGGCAGCCAGGCGAGCATGCCGTCGCCGGGGACGTAGGTGTCCCCGCGGTGCTGCTGGAGCCTGGGCGGGCGCGGGGGGTGCGTGGGCTTGGGGGGTACGGCACGCGGGCCGCCGGCGGGCGCGCCGGAGGGCCCGCCGACCGGGGGCGGGGTGGTCATGATGGTCCTCTCGGGGCGTCCGTCGGGGCGGGCGCTTCACGGCGGGAGCCCTCGGGGCGGGTCCCTCGTCGACGGGGAGTCCGCCGGGGCGGACTCGGGTGGTCAGATCCGGTAGCCGGAGCCCGGCACGGTGACGATCACCGGCGGGTCGCCGAGCTTGCGGCGCAACGTCATCACGGTCACGCGCACGACGTTGGTGAACGGGTCGGTGTGCTCGTCCCAGGCCTTCTCCAGGAGCTGTTCGGCGGAGACGACGGCGCCGCCGGCCCGCATCAGCACCTCCAGGACGGCGAACTCCTTGGGGGCGAGCTGGACGGTGCGTCCGTCGCGGATCACCTCGCGGCGGCCGGGGTCGAGCGAGATGCCGGCCCGCTCCAGCACGGGGGGCAGCGGGATGGTCGCGCGGCGGCCCAGCGCCCTTACCCGGGCGACGAGTTCACTGAAGGCGAACGGCTTCGGAAGGTAGTCGTCCGCGCCGATCTCCAGGCCCTCGACCCGGTCGCTGATGTCGCCGGAGGCGGTCAGCATGATCACCCGGGTCGCCAGGCCCTGCTCGACCACCTTGCGGCAGACGTCGTCCCCGTGCACCAGCGGAAGGTCGCGGTCCAGGACGACGACGTCGTAGTCGTTGACCGCGATGCGCTGGAGCGCGGCCTCCCCGTCGTACACCACGTCGACGGCCATCGCCTCGCGGCGCAGGCCGGTCGCGACGGCCTCGGCAAGCAGCTGCTCGTCCTCGACGACGAGAACCCGCACGGTCGTTGTCCCTTCTCCAGGCCGGCCCCGGAAGCGGACGCACGGCTCCGACGGTGCCTCCATCCTGCCTGGTCGGGCGGTAAAGCAGCGATAAGCTGCCTCCCGGGCACGGTCGCGGGCTCCGCGGCGGCACTCGTTCGCACTCGCACCACTCCGCTTGGACTGTGACACAGGCAACTTTCTTCCGCCGGGAGGTTTCCGGGCCGCCGGGGCGGGGAGGACAGCTGCACACCCCGCGATCTGGCTGACAGCCGATCGCACCCACCCGCCGTGCGTTCATCCGCGCCGGCCCTGGGGCTGGGACATCACCGGGAGCGGCCGAAGGTCGACTCCGCACTCGTCCGGCGATCAAACACCTGCCGGTCGGCGTGCTTTCACCGGCTGGACCTCCCCGGGGCGGAGAGCGCACGACCGTGCACGTCCGACACAGTAAGGGGGCCCGTATGGACGCCTTCAAGGCCGGAATCCTGCAGCGCATAGCCAACGCCGAGCAGGATCTGCACCGAGCGATCGAGGCCGGGGACGAGTTCCTCGCCGAGGTCGAGCAGTCCGAGCTGGACGACCTCCGCCGGCTCGCCGCCGAACACGGCGTGGACACGGTGCTCGACCGCCACCGCACCGCAGCCTGATTCGTCCGGCACATCCGACCCGTCGCCGGACCACCGGCACCAGCGGCCCTGCGGGGGCCGTGCGAAATCCAAGGCCCTGGCATCCCCCGTATGTCAGGGCTCTTCGCATGCCCGGGGCCGTCCCGCCGCTCTTCGCGGGGAGGCGGGACGGCCCTCACGGGGAGGCGGCCGGAACCGGTCAGTCCGCCCAGGCGCGCAGCGCGGCCAGCCGCTCCTGGAGCGGCTCGTACACCCCCGGGGCGGCGGCCACGGTCAGCTCGCCGGCCGGCCCGTGCCCGGGCCGGCCACCGACCAGGGCTCCGGCCTCGGCGGCGATCAGGCACCCGGCCGCCCGGTCCCAGGGCGCGAGGCCACGTTCGTAGTAGCCGTCCAGCCGCCCGGCGGCGACGTCGCACAGGTCCACCGCGGCCGCCCCGCCCCGGCGGATGTCCCGCACCTCCGGCATCAGCGCCAGCAGCACCTCGGCCTGCCGCACCCGCACCGCCTGGACGTAGTTGAAGCCGGTGGCGATCAGCGCCTGGCCCCAGGGCGGGGCCTGGCGGGCCGAGACCGGACGGCCGTCGAGGCGGGCGCCGCGGCCCAGGACGGCGTGGAACAGCTCGCCGCGGGCCGGTGCGTACACCACGCCGACGACCGCCCGGCCGTCCACCTCGGCGGCCACGCTGACCGCCCAGGAAGGCAGTCCGTAGAGGTAGTTGACCGTGCCGTCGAGCGGGTCCACGACCCAGCGGACCCCGCTGGTGCCGGGCCGCTCGGAGCCCTCCTCACCGAGGTAGCCGTCCTCCGGGCGGCGGTCGGTGATCAGTTCCAGGACGAGCTTCTCGGAGGCGAGGTCCATCTCGGTGACCACGTCGACCGGGCTGCTCTTGGTCCCGGCCACGCCGAGGTCGGCGGGGCGGCCGTCGCGCAGCAGGGCTCCGGCCTGCCGGGCCGCGTCCAGGGCGACCTCCAGCAGCTCGTCGAGGAGCCCGTCGTCGGGCAGGGCGGGGTCAGACATGGCTCTCCTCGGCGACGGCGGGGCGCGGGGCGCGCGGGTTGGGGCAGCAGGCCACGGCGCACACGTCGTGGCTGGGGCCGAGGGCGCCGAGGGCGCAGCGGGTCACGCCCTCGCCCCGCTCGGTGGCGGCCCGCTCCAGGACGAGTTCGCGCACGGCGGCGGTGAACCGGGGGTCGGCGCCGACGGTGGCGGCCCGGGCCACCGGCAGCCCGAGTTCGGCGGCCTTGGCGACGGCCTCGGTGTCGAGGTCGTACTTGACCTCCATGTGGTCGGAGACGAAGCCGATCGGGACCATCACCACGGCCGGCGCGCCGTCGGCGTGCTGGGCCTCCAGGTGGTCGCAGATGTCGGGTTCCAGCCACGGGACGTGGGGCGCCCCGCTGCGGCTCTGGTACACCAGCTCCCAGGGCCGGCCGGCCGCGCCGGTGCGCTCGGCCACGGCGGCGGCGATCAGCCGGGCCACGTCCAGGTGCTCGGCGACGTACGCGCCGCCGGGCTCGCCGCGGGCCGGGTCGTCCGGGGCGCCGGAGGCCTCGGCCATGGCGTCCGGGATGGAGTGGGTGGTGAACGCCAGCCGGGCGCCGGGGCGGACGGCCTCGGGCAGCTCCGCCAGGGCCGCCAGGGTGGCGTCGATCATCGGCCCGACGAAGCCGGGGTGGTTGTAGAAGTGCCGCAGCTTGTCGACCCGCAGGGCGGGCACGCCCTCCTCGGCGAGGGCGGCCAGCGCGTCGGCCAGGTTCTCCCGGTACTGGCGGCAGCCCGAGTAGCCGGCGTAGGCACTGGTGGCGAGCACGGCGATCCGGCGGTGGCCGTCCGCCGCCAGCTCCCGCAGGGTGTCCACGAGGTAGGGCGCCCAGTTCCGGTTGCCCCAGTAGACCGGCAGGTCCAGCCCGTGCTCCGCGAAGTCCTCGCGCAGCGCGGCGAGCAGCTCCCGGTTCTGCCCGTTGATCGGACTGACCCCGCCGAACATGAAGTAGTGCTTGCCCACCTCCTTCAGCCGCTCCTTGGGGATGCCGCGGCCGCGGGTGACGTTCTCCAGGAACGGGACGACCTCCTCGGGGCCCTCGGGCCCGCCGAAGGACAGCAGCAGCAGGGCGTCGTACGGGGCGGCGCCGGAGGGTGCGATTGTGTGCGCGTCGGACATGCCACCGATCCTGCCACCGTGTGGCCGGGCGCCGTCGCCGGGGCCGCGCGGATGTCCGGAAAATACGGTTTGCCAAGGTACGTAAGCTGTGTTTGCCAGCCTTGTTCCTTACTTCTCCCTGCCCGGAGCTCCCGTGCTGTCCAGCTACCGCCAGATATTCGCCTCCCCCGGCACTCTGGCCTTCTCCTCCACCGGCTTCGTCTCCCGACTGCCGATCTCCATGACCGGGATCGGCATCGTCACCATGCTCTCCCAGCTCAGAGGCTCCTACGGGGTGGCCGGCCTGGTCTCGGCCTGCCTCGCGGTCTCCGCCGCGATCCTCGGCCCGCAGGTCTCCCGGCTGGTCGACCGGCACGGCCAGCGCAGGATCATCGTCCCCGCCATGGCGATCACCATCGTCTCCGTCACCGGCCTGCTGCTCTGCGCCCGGCTGGAGGCCCCGGACTGGACGCTGTTCGTGTTCGCCGCCGGCATGGGCGTGATGCCGAGCACCGGCGCGATGGTCCGCGCCCGCTGGGCCCACCTCTACCGCGAGGACGGCGACAGGCTGCACACCGCGTACTCCTTCGAGGCCGTGGTCGACGAGGTCTGCTTCATCGTCGGCCCGATCCTCTCCATCGGCCTGGCCACCTCCGTCTTCCCCGAGGCGGGCGTGCTGCTCTCCGGGATCTTCCTCGCCGTCGGCGTCCTGCTGTTCGCCGGGCAGCGCTCCACCGAACCGCCGGTCCACCCGGCGGCTCGACATCAAGGCGGCTCGATCATCCTCAACGGCGGCCTCCAGGTGCTGATCCTGACCTTCGTCGCCACCGGCGCGATCTTCGGTTCGGTCGAGGTGGTCACCGTCGCCTTCGCCGAGGACCAGGGCCACAAGTCGATCTCCAGCGTGATCCTCGCGCTGTGGGCGCTCGGCTCCTGCCTGGCCGGGGTGGTGTTCGGCACCCTCAAGCTCTCCGGCTCGATGGCCGTGCGCTTCCTCGTCGGCGTGCTGTTCATGGCGCTCAGCATGGTGCCGCTGCTGCTGGTCGCCCACGCGGTGCACGGCGTCGGCGGGCTGGCCGTGGTCGGCGCCGCGCTGCTGGTCGCGGGCATCGCCATCTCCCCCACCCTGATCACCGCGATGGCGCTGGTCGAACGGCTCGTCCCGGCCGCCCAGCTGACCGAGGGCATGACCTGGACCACCACCGGCCTGGCCCTCGGCGTCGCGGCCGGCTCCTCGGCCGGCGGCTGGGTGATCGACTCCTCCGGCGCCGCCGCCGGCTACTGGGTGCCGCTGGCGGCCGGCCTGCTCGGGGTGGTCGCCGCCCTCGCCGGCCTCGGCCGGCTGAGCGCCGGGCTGGCGTCCGGCGCGCCCGCCGCCGCGGCCGGCCACGGGGTCGAACTGCCCGTAGACGTCGAACGGTGAACTGACTAATCTCTCGCCCTACCCGCGGGCCTACCCGTGGGTAGGGCTCGTCCTCCGGATTCCGCGGACCCGGCAAGGTTCCAGGAGACAGGCCCTGAGGGCGGCCGCGCCGCCCCGGACCGCGCCGACCAGGTCGGCCACGGAGCAGGAGGCAGCGCAATGCCCCAGGCCAGTACCGCGACCCCCACCCGGTGGACCAACTGGGCCGGCAACCAGAGCGCCCGGCCCGCCCGGGCCGCCGCCCCCGGCACCGTGGAGGAACTGGCCAAGGAGATCCTGCGGGCCGCCGAACAGGGCCGCACCGTCAAGGCCGTCGGCTCCGGCCACTCCTTCACCTCGATCGCCTCCGCCGGCGACGGCGTCCAGATCCGCCCGCACGCGCTCACCGCCGTCCGCGGGATCGACCGCGAGGCCGGCACCATCACCGTCGAGTCCGGCCTCCCGCTGCACCGGCTCAACCGGGTCCTCGCCGCCGCGGGCCTCTCGCTGGCCAACATGGGCGACATCGAGGTCCAGACCGTGGCCGGCGCCACCAGCACCGGCACCCACGGCACCGGCCGCGACTCCGGCTCGCTGGCCGCCCAGATCCGCGCGCTGGAGATCGTCCTCGCCGACGGCACCGTCCGGCACTGCTCCCCCACCGAGAACCCCCGGCTCTTCCAGGGCGCCAGGCTCGGCCTCGGCGCACTCGGCGTGATCACGGCCCTCACCTTCGGCGTCGAGCCGGCCTTCCTGCTCACCGCGCACGAACAGCCGATGGGCTTCGACGAGGTGCTGGAGCGCCTGGACGACCTCACCGCCGTCAACGAGCACTTCGAGTTCTACTGGTTCCCGCACACCGACCGCTGCTCCACCAAGCGCAACAACCGCAGCCAGGGCCCGGCCGCCCCGCTGCCCCGGTTCAAGGAGTGGCTGGAGGACGACTTCCTCTCCAACACCGTCTGGGAGGGAGCCTGCCGGGTCGGCCGGCGCTTCCCCGGCTCGATCCCCTCGATCGCCTCGCTGGCCAGCCGGGCCTGGTCCGAGCGCAGCTTCACCGACACCGCGTACAAGGTGTTCACCAGCCCCCGCAAGGTCCGCTTCGTGGAGATGGAGTACGCGGTGCCGCGCGCGGCCGTCGGCGAGGTGCTGCGCGAACTGAAGGCCCTGATCGAACGGTCCGACTGGAAGATCAGCTTCCCGGTCGAGGTGCGCTTCGCCCCCGCCGACGACCTCTGGCTCTCCACCGCCTCCGGCCGGGACAGCGCCTACATCGCCGTCCACCTCTACCGGGGCACCGCCGACCAGGGCTACTTCACCGGCGTCGAACAGCTGATGACCGCCCATCAGGGCCGCCCGCACTGGGGCAAGCTGCACACCCGGGACGCCGGGTACCTGGCCGACGTCTACCCGCACTTCGGCGACTTCACCGCGCTGCGCGACGAGGTCGACCCGCAGCGGGTGTTCGGCAACGACTACCTGCGCCGGGTGCTCGGCGCCTAGATGAATGAGTCCGATTGATGGGCTGGCCGCGACCATGACGAAGGGTGCCCGTTGGTTGGTTTGTGAAGACGAACCTGGACACCCTTCTGA
>NZ_JBHTWX010000162.1:0-12282 GCF_042792155.1 Kitasatospora sp. NPDC056651
CCCGGCGGTGGTGGGGGCGGGGGCCGGTTTCGACCGGGGGGGTTTCGCCCGGGCGGTCTCACACCCCCGCCCCTCCCCGGCCCCCCCCACGCGGGGGGGGGCGGCCGGGGGCACCAACGCTCCCGAGGAGCACCACCGTTGCACTTCCACGGCTACGAATGGGCCGGTGACGGCCGACTGCTGGCGAAGGAGTCGGAGCGCCGCCCGGTCGACGGCTCGGGGTTCCGCCTCTCCGAGCTCCCACCGATGATGACCGGCTGGTGGCTGCTGCGGCCGGCCGCCCAGATCCGGGGCACCTGGGAAACCGCCACCGAAGCGACCGAGTGGCTGGCGAACCGCTACGAGGAACAGACGCCCAACGGCGACACCTGGCTACCGATCCCCACCCGACGGCGGCACACCGCCGCCCAACTGGCCCAAGGCCTCGACGCGGTGTGGTCCCGCTGGACCTCCGACAGCCGCTGGTCCGGCCACTACGTGATCGTCTGCCCCAACAGGGCCTGGCCGGGCTTCCCGTGCCCGGCCCCGGCCCGCTGACGCCGGACGCGCCCCACGCCCCGGCCCTCTGACACCGGACGCGCCCCACGCCCCGGCACACCCAGCGCACCCGGCACACCCAGCGCAGCACCCTGCACAGCAGCCGGCCCGCAGGGCCGTCAGGGGCGGCGCCCGGCCGCGAGTTCGGCGTCGGCGGCGGCGAGGATGCGGCCGAAGGTGTGGGTGATGAGGGGCTTGGCCAGCACCCGGGTGAGGGTCGCGCCGAAGGGCAGGCTGACCTGGAAGGTGGTCGTCCACGCGACCTCCGTCCCGCCGGCGACCTCAGTGAAGGTCATCCGGCCGAGTTCGTGCCGGGACGGCGGCACGCTGCGCTCGACCGTGTAGTCGAAGCCGTGCGGCCGGTCGTAGGTGGTGACCCGCTCGCGGAACCAGCCGATCGCCCAGGTGTGCAGCCGGACCGCTCCCACCCCGTAGGGCGCACCGGCCCCGTGGCGGGCCAGGCGGGCCCGGAGGATGAGCGGTGAGCGGGTGTAGTTGGTGGTGGTGGCGCACCAGTCGAAGACGTCCTCGATCGGTGCGGCGATGACGCGTCGGACGGTCAGGGTCTCCATGGCCGTGTCCCCTCTCTCGGTCGGCGGGTGGCGCGGGCTGCGGTCACCGCGCCCGACAGGTGGACCGGGCAGCCACCGGAAACGTGACACCGGGGCCGGCCTCCCCGCCCCGGCACCGAGGCGGCCCCGGTCCCGCCGCCACGGCCACCCCCGCGAGCGCGCCCGGCCTCCCCCGCGCCCCGTGTGACAGATTGGCCGGACGCCCCAAAGCCCCGGGGCGCGTGATCGAGAACCGAGGTCTCCCGTGTCCGCATTCCAAGCCGCGCCGCGAACGGTCGTCGAGGCCTGCTTCGATCCGCGGGGCACGGCCGCGCTCGACTACGTCTACGACGTCGCGGCGGCGGTCGGCCTGTCGGACCAGCCGGTGCGGCTGGCCGTGCGCCGGCTGGAGGCGGCGGGCGTCCTGCGGCAGGAGGGGCGGGGACGCAAGGGCCGTCTCGTGCTGACCGACGCCGGCCGGCTCCGCTCGGACGCGGACGCCCGGTTCATCGCGCTCGCCTACGCCCAGGACGCCGGCCTCGCCCCCTGGGACGGGCGCTGGCGCCTCTACACCTTCTCCGTCCCCGAGCGGCGCCGGTCGGAGCGCGACGCCCTGCGCACCGCGCTGACCCGGCTCGGCGCCGTCCCGCTGGCCCCCGGCGCCTACGTGAGCCCGCACGACCTCCTCGACGAACTCACCGAGGAGGCCTCGGAGGCGACCGTCGGCAGCTACCTGATCACGGCCGAGGCCACCCGCCTGACCGGCCCCGGCTTCACGGATCCCGCCTCCACCGCGGCGCTCCTGTGGCCCCCGGCCGAGACGGCCGAGGCCTACCGGCCCCTCGCCGACGCGCTCGCCGAGGAACCCCTCGGCCCCGACCGCGGCTCGGTCGAGCTCGTCGCCACCGGACTGCGCCTGGCCGAGGCCTTCACCCACGCCCTGGAGCGCGACCCCCTCCTCCCCCCGGAGCTGCGGCCCGCCCCCTGGCCGCCGTCCCGGATCCGGCGCGACTTCGGCGAGGCCTGGACCGCCATCCGCGGCCGTACCCCCGACCTCTCCCTCTTCCGCGCCTTCGACCCGCAGCCCTGAAACCTGAACAAACCTGCAACCTGAACAAACCTGCTTTGCCAGTCTTCACCCGGACAGACGCAATAAGGAATTCCCGGATCGCGAATGCGCTCGAAGCCTGATATATCAAATATATGCTCGAATCATACAAGAAGGTATTGGTGTCGGGCGGATTGGGATTCGTCGGAAGACACCTGACCAACGCCCTTCTCATTCTGGGCAAAGAGGTGGCCATCATCGACAACGCCCGGACGGCGACGAGCATCGCCACACCGCCCGGGGCCACCCTGCACATGCTGGACATCCGCGAGGTCGACGCCATCGCCGAGGCCGTGGACGACGCCGACCTGGTCTTCCACGTCGCCGCGAACGCGAACGGCACGTTGTCGGTGACGCAGCCGCGCCTCGACTTCGAGATCAACGCCCTCGGCACACTGATCTTCGCCGAGGCCCTCCTCAAGGCCTCCGTCCGCCGGATGGTCTACGTCTCGTCCGCGTCCGTGTACGGAACGCCCCGGAAGTTCCCCATGGACGAGGACCATCCGACCCGCCCCTTCGTGCCGTACGGCGCGTCCAAGCTCAGCGGCGAGATCACCTGCCTGGCCCTTCACCGCGCCTGCGGCCTGCCGGTGGTCGTCGGCCGCCCCTTCTGCGTCTACGGGCCCGGGGAGAACCCGCACGAGGCGATGGTCGAGGTCGGCCGCTTCCTCCGCTGGCACCTCAACCACCAGCCCATCCAGATCGTCGGCGACATCGACCGCAAGACCCGCGACTTCGTCCATGTCACCGACCTGGTCCAGGGGTTGCTGACGATCGCCGACCGGGCCGAACCGGGTGAGGTGTTCAACATCGGCTCCGGCACGGAGGTGTCGATGCGCGGCCTCGTCGAGGAGATCGGACGGGCCACCGGCGTCACCCCGGAGGTCAGCGTGATCCCGGAGATCGAGGACGACACCTACCGGCTGGTCGGCGACATCTCCAAGCTCCAGGGCCTGGGGTACCAGCCGGCGATCACCCTGGCCGAGGGCGTGCGCGACCTGGCCGAGCGCCTCGGCCCGAGCCCGGAACTCCCCGGCAGCCCGACCATCTTCTCCGTCGGCCAGCACGGCGAATCCTGACGAGCACGCCACCGCCCCGTACGGAACTCCCGTACGGGGCGGTGGCGTTCGACCGCGAGTCCGCTACGCCCGCACCCGGGCCGCCGCCGGCCGGTGGTCGCTGCCGGTGGCGGGGAGGGTCCAGGCGGCGGTGGCGGGCAGGCCGCGGGTCAGGATGTGGTCGATGCGCGCCAGCGGGAGGGCGGCGGGCCAGGTGAAGCCGAACCCGCGCTCCGCCGGGGCGAGCCGGGAGGTGAGCGGGGCAAGCGCGCGGTCACCGGCGGCGGCGTTGAGGTCGCCCAGCAGCAGGACCTTCCGCAGCGGCTCCTCGTCGAGCGCCCGGACGAGCGCGCCGATGTTGCGGTCGCGGTGGCCGGCGGTGAAGCCGTCGAAGGTCAGCCGCACCGACGCCAGATGGGCGACGTAGACGGCCAACGGGCCACCGGGCCCGCGGACTTCGGCCCGCAGCGAACGGCTCCACCCGGGGTCGATGGTCAGCCGCCTCGCGTCGGTCACCGGGTAGCGGCTCCACAGCGCGACCGTTCCGATGCGCACCCGGTACGCCAACTCCCCGTCCAGGGCGCCCTGGTAGGCGGGCAGTGCGGCATCGGTGACCTCCTCCAGGGCGACCAGGTCCGGGTGCGCGACGAGCAGGGCCCGCGCGGTGCCCGCCGGATCCGGGTTGTCCGCGCCCACGTTGTGGGTGACGACGGTGAGTTGGGACCCGGAACCCGCCCCGGGCGCCCCGCCACCGCCTCCGAGCGGCGGCCCGAACAGCGGCCCGAACAGCGCCGCCCACACCACCGCCGGCACCACGGCCGCGCACGCCGCCACCGGGGACCGCCGCAGCACCGCGCACAGCAGCACCACGGGCACCACCAGCCCGCTCCACGGCAGCACGCTCTCCCACAGGCTCCCGAGGTGGATCCCCAGGTCCGGCACCCGCCGGTGCCCTGCCACGGCGAGCCCGGCGAGCAGCGCGAGGCCGCCGGGCACCCACCCGCGCCGCCACACCGGCACCGCCCGACGCCGGGACGACAGCCGGGAGGAGCGCGGCGAAAGCCAGGCGGGCCGCGACGGTCGCGACGGACGAGACCGCACCGACCGAACACCAAGCGCCACGACCCACCTACCCCGCCGCGTCCGGCAGCATCGCCGGGCAGGTCCCGCCCGGCGTGGTCAGCAGCTCGAAGTGCCAGATCTCGTTGCCGTACACCTGGCACAGCCCGTACGCCGCGCCGTGCTGGATCAGCCAGTAGTCGGCGTTGGTCGGGCCGACGTCCACCGCCTTGCCCGAGACGTGCGCCGACTTCTCCGGCGTGTTCACGAACCGCCGGGCCTGCTCCAGGCTCCCGTACGTGACCACCGCCCGGTCCAGCAGCCGCTGCTGGTAGCCCGTGCTGCGCCAGCCGGAGGTCACGCTCATCTCGATGCCCTGGGCCTTCGCGGCGCCGGCCGCCTCCCGCAGGGCCGCCAGCAGCGCCGGATCCAGGTTCCGCACGGCCGCCGCCCGGTCGTCGAAGGGACTGAGCGCCACACCGTCGGGGACCCGCCCGTCCTCACCCGCGCCACCGGAAGGGGAGGCGGACAGGCCGGCGGTCGCCGCCAGGGTTCGCAACGCCGACTCGCCGGCCGGAGGACCGCCCGCGCAGGAGACGGCCAGCGCCAGCGCCCCCACCGCCGAGGCCCCGACGACCGCCCGCCGCCGCCCACCACCCCACATCGCACGACCCGCACCACGCCCCCGCTCCACCCTGCTCATGCCAGCCTCCCGGCCCACTCGTCACGTTCCGCCGCGACACACCGCCGCGGCACGACCATGGGACAGGGCCCGGTGTTGCCAGGATGTTCGCGGCAGCCGATACGTTTTCGAAAGGTCCGATCGGGTCCAATGGACCCGGCGGAACAGCGACGGAACGAGGAGACGAGCACGTGCGGGTCCTGGTGGTGGAGGACGAGATCTACCTCGCCGAGGCGGTCCAGGCCGGGCTGCGGCTGGCGGCGATCGCCTGCGACATCGTCACCGACGGTGACGCCGCCCTGGAGCGCCTCGCCGTCCACGACTACGACGTCGTCGTCCTGGACCGCGACCTCCCCGGCACCCACGGCGACGAGGTCTGCCGCAGCATCGTCCGGCAGCAGCTCGGCTGCCGCGTCCTGATGCTCACCGCCGCCGCCCGCCTCGACGAGAAGGTCACCGGCTTCGAACTCGGCGCCGACGACTACCTCACCAAGCCCTTCGACCTGCCCGAACTCGTCGTCCGGCTGCGCTCGTTGGCCCGCCGCCCCGCCCAGTCCGCCCCGCCCGTCCTGGAGTACGCCGGACTGCGCGTGGACCCGTTCCGCCGCGAGGTCTACCGCGACGGACGCTACGTCGCCCTCTCCCGCAAGCAGTTCGCCGTCCTGGAGGTCCTGATCACCGCCCGCGGCGGCGTCATCAGCGCCGAACAGCTGCTGGAACGCGCCTGGGACGAGAACGCCGACCCGTTCACCAACGCCGTCCGCATCACCATCTCCGGCCTGCGCAAACGCCTCGGCGACCCCTGGCTGATCCACACCGTGCCGGGCGTCGGCTACCGCCTCTCCGACACCACCCCCGACCAGGACACCCGGTGACCGGACGCGAGCGGCCCCGCCGCCTCACCGCCCGGCTCCGGCTGACCCTCAGCTACACCCTGTTCGCCGTCACCGCCGGCGCGCTCTCCCTCGCCGTGGTCTACGTCGGCATGCGCTACGTCCCCAACTACCCGCTGACCTCCGCCAATCCGCGCTACCGCTCGGACGCGCCGTCCCGCCAGGAGATCCTGCACTCCCTGCTCACCGCCGGCGGCTACGCCCTCGCGCTGCTGACCGCCGTCGGCCTGTTCGGCGGCTGGCTGATCGCCGGCCGGGTGCTGCGCCCCCTCCAGGACATCACCCGCGCCGCCCACCGCGCGGCCGGCGGAGCCCTGGAGCACCGGATCGCCCTCACCGGGCCCCGCGACGAGTTCACCGACCTGTCCGACGCCTTCGACGAGATGCTGGAACGCCTCCAGCGCTCCTTCGAGGCCCAGCAGCGCTTCGCCGCCAACGCCTCCCACGAGCTGCGCACCCCGCTGGCGATCACCCGCACCATGCTCCAGGTCGCCGCCGCCGACCCGTCCGGCCAGGACTGGACGAGACTCGTCGCCCGGCTCCAGGACACCAACCAGCGCGGCATCGAGACCACCGAGGCCCTGCTCCAGCTCGCCGACCTCGGCCACGCCCCGCCCGAGACCGGCCCCACCGACCTCGCCACCACCACCGGCCAGGCCCTGGCCGCCGTGCACGACGAGGCCGCGGAGCTCGGCGTGACCGTCACCGCCGACTGCCGTCCGGCCCCCACCACCGGCAATCCGGTGCTGCTGCGGCAGGCCGCCGTCAACCTGCTGCACAACGCGCTGCGGCACAACCTGCCCGCCGACGGCCGGGTCACCGTCACCACCGGCGCCGACCCGGACCGCCCCGGCCACGTCCGCCTCACCGTCGCCAACACCGGGGCGATCCTGGCTCCGGAGGCCGTCGCCACCTTCACCGAACCGTTCCTGCGCGGCCGCGGCCGTACCGCCCAGGCCGGCCCCGTCCGCCGGGGCCACGGGCTGGGCCTGGCCATCGTCGCCGCCGTCGCCGAGGCCCACCACGGCGAGCTGAGCCTGACCCCCGAGCCCGCCGGCGGCCTGCGCGCGGTCCTCTCGCTGCCCTCCGAACAGGCCTGAACCCGCCCTCCGAACAGGCCCGAACGTCGAGCGGGCCCGAACACCGGTGAGGGCCGGTGCGGATCCCCCGCACCGGCCCTCGTCGACTACCGGCCGCGCCTTACGCGTTCGCCACCGTCGCGTACTTCGGGGTGCCCTCGGCCATCTGCCGCAGGGCGTCCTTGCGGTCCCGCTTCGACAGCTTGTCGATGTAGAGGGTGCCGTAGAGGTGGTCGGTCTCGTGCTGGAGGCAGCGGGCGAAGAAGCCGGTGCCCTCGACCTGGATCGGCTTGCCGTCCTTGTCGACGCCGGTGACCGAGGCGTAGTCCGGGCGGGCCAGCTCGGCGTAGGCGGTGGGGACGGAGAGGCAGCCCTCGTTGCCGTCGTCGAGGACCCGGCGACGGTCGGCCGGGTACTCCTCCAGCTTGGGGTTGATCACGTGGCCGATGTGGCGCACGCCCTCGTCGTCCGGGCAGTCGTAGACGAAGACCTTCAGGTCGACGCCGATCTGGTTGGCGGCGAGGCCGACGCCCTCGGCCGCGTACATGGACTGGAACATGTCGTCGACCAGCGCGGACAGCTCGCCGTCGAAGGCGGTGACGTCCTTGACCTCGCGGTGCAGCACCGGGTTGCCGACGACGGTGATCGGGCGGGCGGTGCCCCTGCTGAGGTCGGGCTCCTCACCGATCACCTTCACGGGCGTCTCGGGCGCCGTCCCCTCCACGTCGTGCTCGTGATCGTGCTCGTGCTGCTCGGCCTGCTCCGCCATGTCTTCCGCTTTCCTGAGGTCTACGCGTTACCTCACCAGGGTACTCAGCACACTTCTTCGAGATCCCGGTAAGCCCGGGTTCCCGGGGCGGCCGCGACCCAGCGGTCCAGCAGGGTGCGCACCAGGTGGGCGGGGGCGGCGATCCCGCACTCGCGTTCGACCAGCCAGGACATCCCGGCCGCGCCGCCCTGGCTGAGGTGGCTGAGGTGCCCGGGGTGGGCGGCGTCCCCGTCGTCGTGCGGGTCGTGGTGGGCGGCGACGCCGTCGTCGGAGGCCATCCGGCTCTCCGAGCAGGCCCGGCACAGCAGCCGCACCGAGGAGGTCCAGTCCTCGGCGGCGTAGCCGGCGTCGGCGACCAGCCGCTCCAGCGCGTCCCGGTCCCCGGCGGTGGCGGCCTGGAGCAGCACCACGTAGGTCGGCACCGGGGAGGGCGCCCACAGCTCGATCTCGTCGAACACCGGGTAGGCGACGCCGTCGGTGACCCGCTCGCCGTGCGGGGCGCCGTCGTGCAGCACCACCTCGCCCCAGCGGCGGCCGGAGGAGGGCAGCGGGATGGACAGCACCTCGATCCGGGCCGGGTCCAGCCGCCGGCCCCAGACCACCTCGGACTCGCCGTCCGGGGAGAGCCGCACCGGGGTGGTGCCGAGGTCCAGGCTGACCGGGCCGTCCTGCTGCGTGCCGGGGCCGCCGGGCAGCTTCAGCCCGTACGCCTGCCAGGCGCGGCGGGCCAGCGGCCAGTCCTGGAGGGCGGTGGCGGTGATGCCGAGGTTCCACCAGTCCGGGGCGCCGTGCTCGCGGTCCAGCAGGGCGACGGCGCGCAGGCCGGCCGAGCGGGCCTGCTCCCAGTCCCGGCGGAACTTGTGCAGCAGCGCGAGGTTGAACCAGGAGTCGGAGAGCCACGGCTCCAGGTCGGCGGCCATCACCAGCAGCGCGCCGGCGTCCTCGTAGCGGCCGTCGCCGATCAGCGTGAAGGCCCGGTCGGTCGTCTGCCGCCAGGTGGCGGACGGCCGGTGCCGTGCCCGGTGGAAGATCCTCACGTTCGTCCCTGCCGTCGTCGTCCGCTCAAGTCCCGTGCCACCGTGCCCGTACCGCCTCGGTGAGGTACGGAGCCCGGTGCCCCGGGTCGGTGTTCCACGCTACGACCGCATCCAACCACGCCCGCCCCCGCCCGCGCTCCCCACCGCCGAGGTTGGGGCCCGCCCCTCCCCAGCCTGCCCGCCCGATCGCGCCCTCTCAACCCCTGACGGCCGGAACCCGGTTTTCCCGGCCCCTCGCGGCCCGGTTCCCCGGTTCCCCGGGCCCCGGCCACTCCGCCCGTTCCCCACGCCTCGGCCGCTCCGCCCGTCCCCCGCGCCCCGGCCGCTCAGCCCCGGGCCGGCCCGCCGACCCGGGCCAGAGCGTCCACCACGCGGGCGTCGTAGACCCGGCCGCGGCCCAGCCGCAGCGCCTCCAGCGCCTCCAGCCGCCCGACCGCCTCGCCGACGCCCCGGCCGCGGGCCGCCGTCAGGAGGTCGTCGTGGGCGTTGGCGACCCGGATGATCCGGGACGCGAGCGGCACCGGGCCCTCGCCAGGGGCGGGGGCGGTGCAGGGGTCGGCCAGCCGGGCGACCTGCTCGGCGACCTGCCGGGGCACCCCGGTGCGGCGGATCACCTCGCTGCCCAGCCGGGCGATCCGCCGCTGCTCGGCGCAGGGCAGCAGCGCGGTGGCGCCGTCCGGCACCGGCTCGACCAGGGACAGCTGGCCGACGTCGTGCATCAGCGCGGCGTACTCCAACAGAGCGAGCTCGCGGGTGCCCAGCCCCAGCTCGCGCCCCAGCGCGCACGCCGTGTCCGCGACCCGGCGGGCGTGCCCGTGCGGGGTGTAGCCGGCCACCTCGGTGGCCCGGGCGAGGCTGGCGATGGTCTGCCCGGTCGTGGCCCGGACCGCGGCCGCCCGCCGGAAGGACACCTGGGCGAGCAGCAGCGGGGTGCAGAACAGCGGCAGCGCCCACAGCCCGACCTCCCCGGCCGCGAGGCTGACCAGCATCCCGGTGGCGACGATCGCCGAGCCGATGCCGAACAGCGAGCGCAGCTCGTCCTCCAGCGCCGCCGGGAACCGCAGCCCGCCGACGGAGCGGCGCAGCAGCGCCGCCAGGGTCGCGTCGCAGAGCGCGGCCAGGGCGGCGACGGTGGTCAGGAACGCCCCGTAGCCCGGGCCCTGCGGCGAGAATCGGTCGACCATGCCGCCGTTGTAGAGCGGCTGGAAGACGGCGGCCGCGAAGCCGACGGCGAGCAGCCGGCGGGCAGCGCCGTCGCGGCGGGCCGGGTCGGCCCAGGGCGGACGGCGGTGCGGGCGCTCGTCGGGGGCGCCCGGCAGGACGCGGCACGGCAGGACGAGGCAGGCCAGCCGGCCCAGCAGCAGGCCGGCCCCGGTCACCGCGACCACCTGGAGCGTGCCGTGCGCGGTCGGCACTCCGCGCAGCGGACCGAGCAGGGCGTACGCCAGCGCGCCGGCCGCACCGATGGGCGCCTGCTCCCGATCGCCCGGAAGGGTGATCCGGACGCACTCGCCGAGCGCGATCAGCGCGGTGAACGCCAGCGCAACCCCGGGCTGCGGGAGCCCGCGCACCGCGACCGCGCCCAGCGCGAGCGCCAGCAGCGCGGCGGCAGCGGCGTGCACCGCGCGCGCGGTGCGTCCGCAGGGCGTGCGGTCGAAGACCGCGCGCCCTGGCCCCTCCCCATCGGGAACCGCACCGCCGGGAACCGCGGCACCGGGAACCGCACCGCCGGGAACCGCGGCACCGGGAACCGTGGCACCGGACGCCGCGTCCCCCGACGCCGTACGACCGAAACCCGCGCGCCCGGGCGCCCTCACGGCTGCCCGGCCGCGGGAACGCTCCCGCCCTGGGGCGGCACCCGGCCCGGCGCCGCCCGCACCGGCTCGGGCACCCCGAGCGGGATGTCCGGCACCGCCTCGATGGAGTCCTCGGAGTGCACCACCGGCTGCCAGTCGTGCTCGGCCAGCGCGTCGATCAGCGCCCGCACCATCACCGGGTCGAACTGGCTGCCCGAGCAGCGCTCCAGTTCGGCCACCGCCTCGCCGACCGGGCGGCCACGCCGGTAGGAGCGGGTGGAGGTCATCGAGTCGAAGGCGTCGGCGACCGAGATGATCCGGGCGAACTCGGGGATCCGCTCGCCGGTCAGCCCGCTCGGATAGCCCCGGCCGTCCATCCGCTCGTGGTGGTGCAGGATCCCGGCGTGCGCCTCGCGCAGGAAGTCGATCCCGCGGACCAGCTCGTACCCGTACACCGGGTGGATCTCCACCGCCCGGCGCTCCGCCTCGGTCAGGGGACCGTTTCTGCGCAGCAGCTCGGTGGCCACCCCCAGTTTGCCGACGTCGTGCAGGATCCCGGCGAAGCGCAGGGTGCGCAGCCGCTCCGCCTCCATGCCGAGTTGAGTGGCGATCAGCACCGAGGCCCGGCCGACCCGTTCGCTGTGGCCCCGGGTGTAGGAGTCCTTGATCTCCACGGCCTGCACCAGCGACTGCACGGTGGCCTGGTGGGCGTCCCGCTCACGCTGGCCCTGGGCGAACACCCAGGCGGAGATGGACAGCGGCAGCAGCGCCAGCAGCGCCGCGAACGCGCCGTACGGGCCCTGCCAGAGCACCGCGACCATCAGCCCGCCGGCCGCGTGCACCAGCACCGGCAGCCCGCACACCGAGTGCGCCCCGCGCAGCAGCACCGCCGCCCGGCGGCCCTCGCTGAGCATCAGCATGACGCCCACCACCGCCCCGTTGACCAGGCAGAACACCGCGACGGCGGCGACCCCGGGCAGCAGCGCGGCCGGGAAGCGGGAGCCCAGCAGCAGCTGCGGGCCGCGCAGCAGGTGGAAGGCGGTCGAGGAGGCGAAGGCGCACAGCGCGAGCTGGGAGCCGTTGAACAGCTGCCGCGGGCGGCAGCCGCGCCCGCTCGGTCCGCCGAGCAGCGCGGCCGGGGCGGCGACCAGGGCGGCGGCGGCCGGCGGGAGCATCAGCACCCCGGCGAACAGCACCGGGAAGAAGGCGTTCACCCCGGGCCGGGCGGGCGCCCGCTCGGGCAGCGCCGGGCGGCGCAGCAGCCGGCGCACCAGCACCAGACAGGGTGTGGGCAGGCCCTGGGCCAGCGACTCCCAGCACCCGTGCAGGAAGGCCAGCAGCCCGACCTTGGGCCAGTCCACCGGTGCGCCGAGCCAGTGCGGCACCCCGGGGGCGGCCGCGACGGGCAGCAGCGGCAGCAGGCAGCACAGCGCCACGACCGGAACGGCCACCAGGTAGCGCGCCGCCCCTCGCGGCAGGGTCGAGCCTCCACAGTCGGTAGCGATCTCGACCTCCCCGCCGTACGGACCCGGTGTTGCCTCAGCGCGTCGGGCGGACCGACGGTGAGCGTCCGTCAGGAGAATAGGCCGCCACCCTGGCGCGGGGACGCATGATCCCGCAATGGCGCAGTTGGCGCACCGCCAACTCACTCGAACGAGTGAGGGCGCATGTGTGCAGAACGGGAGCGGCCCCGGGAGCGCACACTCCCGGGGC
>NZ_JBHTWX010000163.1:0-6085 GCF_042792155.1 Kitasatospora sp. NPDC056651
CATCCCGTACTCGCGGCGCTCGCGCAGGGCGGCGGCGACCCGGCGGCCGAGCCGGGCGGCGGCGCGCCCCACGACGCGGGCCGGGGGGCCGCCGCGGGGGGGCCCCCCCCCGCGCGGGGGGGGCCCCCCCCGTAGGACGGCGGACTCGGCATCGGCGGCTGGTCGGTCGTGGTGCTGGCCGCGGGCGGGGCCGGGTACGGCGCGCTGGTGCTGCGGCGGCGGCGCTCCGCCGGCTGATCCGCCCGGCTGATCCGGCGGGCGGCGGGGAAGGTCCGGTCTCAGTCCTGGGGCCGGGCCTTCCCCTTCCCCTTCCCCTTCTCCTTCTCCTTCTCCGCCTCCTCCGCCCTGGCGGCTTCCGCCTCCGCCTCCGCCTTGTCGGCCGCCGCCAGCAGCGCCCGTCCGTACGCCCTGGTCCGTTCCCGGGCGGCCGCCGGGTCCGCCGTCGCCGTCCAGGCCACGCAGTACATCAGCAGCCGGGAGACGAAGTTGATCCACAGCAGCAGCGCCACCGGGGTGGCGAACGCCCCGTACAGGCTCCGTCCGGCGACCGAGCCCAGGTAGGAGGCGAGCAGGAGCTTCAGCAGCTCGAAGCCGACCGAGCCGATCAGCGCGCCCTGTACGAGGTCCCGGCGGCGCTGGTCGGTGATCCCGGGGAAGGGCGCCAGCAGGTAGGCGAAGAGCAGCATGTCGCACGCTATGGCGATCAGCACGCCGACCGTGGTCAGCAGGTAGCCGCTGCCCAGGCCGATCGCGTCGGCGACCCGGCCGGCCAGGGTCGTCCCGACGGCGGAGACGGCCAGCGAGAACAGCGACACCAGGCCGAGGCCGGCCAGCACCGACACGTCCCAGGCCTTGCGCAGCACCGGGTTGCCCTCGTCGTGGGGCAGCTGCCACAGGTCCCGGATCGAGGTGCGCATGGTGTCCACCCAGCCGAGGCCGGAGACCAGCAGCAGCGCCCCGCCGACCACCCCGACCGTGCCCGCGTTGGACACCAGGGAGGGCAGGTTGAGTGCGTCCGCGAGCCCGGGCAGCTGGTCGGCGATGTGCCCCTGGAGGTCGTGCACCCGGCTGTCGCTCAGCGTCGCGGCTGCGATCGCCAGCCCCACCGTGAGCAGGGGGAAGAGGGCGAGGAAGCCGAAGAAGGTGACGGCGCCGGCCAGTCGGTTGCCCCGGGCGGCGGAGAAGTACTCGTACACCCGGTACGGGCGGCTGCGCAGCACCCGGGCCACGAGCGGGCCGACGACCGGCAGGCGGGTCAGGAAGTCCACCTGACCGGTTATACCGGCCCGTCCTCCGAACGGGTGTCAGGTGGGTGTCACCGCTTGACGAGTCGGCGGGCCTTGGCGACGGCGCGGACGGCCTGGTACGCGCCGTAGCGGCCGTGGCTGAGCAGCTCGGTGCGCACGCCGTCCACGCCGGCCGGCGGGCGGTAGCCGGCCGGGCGCAGCCGGGCGCAGTGCGCGGCCGCGCGGCGGAAGTACTCGCGGCGGTCGCCGGGCGGGACCCGGCCGGGCTTGGAGACCACGGTGTTGAGGTGGTGCAGCATCCGGCCGTAGACGACCGGGCGCCAGTGGTCCAGGTCGGGACGGCCGTCGAGGAAGGCGAAGACCAGGTCGTACTGGGCGAACACGTCGAAGTGCTTGCGGCTGGCGGTGGCCAGGATGTTGCCGCCCTCCTGGCGCTGGCGGTAGTGCACGCCGACGCGGTCGAGCAGGGTGATCCGGGCGGCGGCGAGCAGCGCCGGGTACGTCCAGGGGGTGTCCTCGTAGTAGCCGGCCGGGAAGACCAGCCGCTGCTCGGTGAGGAAGCCCCGGCGGTAGGCCTTGTTCCAGACGACCTGGAGCAGGTCGAGCAGGTCGGGGCGGGCGGCGAGGTCGAAGACGTCCGGGGAGGCGGCGCCGAAGACGTGCGCGGAGGCGGCCCGGGTGATCCGGCCGTCGGCGTAGGTACGGGCGTAGTCGTAGACCAGGACGTCCGGGTCGCCGGTGGCGGCGAGCCGCTCGTCGACGGCCTTCAGCAGGCCGGGGGTGAGCGTGTCGTCGCTGTCGAGGAAGACCACGTAGTCGCCGGAGGCGACCTCCAGGCCGGCGTTGCGGGCCCGGCCGAGGCCGACGTTCTCCGGCAGGTGCAGCACCCGGACCCGGCCGTCGGCCGCGGCGGCCTCGTCCAGCATGGCGCCGCAGCGGTCCGGGGAGCGGTCGTCCACGGCGATCAGTTCGAAGTCCGGGCCGTCCTGATCGAGCACCGATTCGAGGCATTCGACCAGGTATTCCTGAACGTGGTACACGGGGACGATCACGCTGAAACGGGGCACCGGCCCAGCGTAGTGGCCCCGGGGACAAACCGGCCCCGGAGGTAGGATCGGGGGCGCACGTACGCACCGATCCCAGTGCGGTCAGGCCCCTCCGGACTGGCACGCTCCTCCCGAGAAAGGCCTGCGTAGCCGATGGCTCCCCGCCTCTCCATCGTCGTCCCGATCTACAACGTCGAGCGCTACCTCGTGGAATGCCTCGACTCGATCGCCGCCCAGACCTTCACGGACTTCGAGTGCGTCATGGTCGACGACGGTTCGAAGGACGGCAGCGCGGCGCTCGCCGAGGCGTACGCGGCCGAGGACTCCCGGTTCCGGCTGGTCCGCCAGGTGAACAAGGGCCTGGGGGCGGCCCGCAACACGGGCATCCGGCACATCGACCCGGACTCCGAGTTCCTGTGCTTCGTGGACAGCGACGACTCGATGCCGCCGAGCGCGTACGAGCTGATGATCAACACGCTGGACGAGACCGGCTCGGACTTCTGCACCGGCAACGTGCTGCGCTTCCGCGCCGTGGGCTACTACCAGTCCGGCGGCCACGTGAAGCCGTTCAAGGAGACCAGGCTCAAGACCCACGTCACCGAGATCCCGGCGCTGGTCACCGACCGCACCGCGTGGAACAAGGTGTACCGCCGCTCGTTCTTCGACGCGGCCGGCCTGCTCTACCCCGAGGGCATCCTGTACGAGGACGCGCCGGTCAGCGTCCCGCACCACTACCTGGCCAAGAGCGTGGACGTGCTCTCCGAGCCGATCTACCACTGGCGCGAGCGCGAGGTCGGCGAGATGTCGATCACCCAGATGCGCACCAACCCCAAGGGCCTGATCGACCGGGTCGCCTCCGTCGAGCTGGTCCGCGCCTGGCTGCTGAAGCAGACCGAGCCGCGCTTCGCCGAGTACCTGCGCTCCTACGACGAGAACACCCTCGTCGAGGAGATCCCGATGTTCTTCGGGTCCCTCGTGGACGGCGACAGGGAGTACCGGGACGCCTACCTCCAGCACGTCAGCCGGCTGCTCCGGGCGATCGGCTCCGACAAGACCGCCAAGCTGCGCGCGCCGCTGCGGCTGAAGTACCACCTGACCCTGTCCGACCGGGTGGACGAGCTGGTCGAGCAGATCACGTACGAGAAGGAGAGCGGCGGCGGCGTCCAGGCCCGCGGTCTGCTGCGCCCGTACGCCGACTACCCGTTCCTGCGCGGCGGGCGCCGGAGCGTGCCGTCCGGGGTGCTCAAGCTGGACAACTCGCTGGTCATCCGCAGCCGGCTGTACCGGGCCTCCTGGGAGGGCGGAAAGCTCCGGCTGGCCGGGCACGCGTACCCGGAGCAGCTGGGCGCGGCCGGCAAGCACGACATGGTCCGCACCCTGGTGATCCGCGAGACCAAGGGCCGCCGGGTCATCGCGGTGCCGATGAAGACGACGTACAGCCCCGAGGCCACCGCGAGCTGCCACCACGACCTGTACAGCTGCGACTGGTCCGGCTTCGCCGCCGCCGTCGACCCGAAGAAGCTCAGGCAGCGCGGCCAGTGGAAGGACGGCAACTGGCGCGTCCTGGTGGCCGGCGCGGGCAAGGGCGGGGTGTACAAGGGCCGGATCTCGGCCGGCTGGAGCGACTCCGCGCAGTTCCTCCCCTCGCACTGGGTCGAGCCGGACGTGCGGATCGTGCCGTGGACCCGGGACAACTTCGTCTACCTGCGGGTGGAGACGGTCAAGGCCCGGGTGACCGGCCTGGCCGCGCAGGGCGACCGGGTGGAGGTCTCGGGCGCGGCCCGCTCCGGCCCGAGCTTCGCCGGCGCGCGGCTGCGGCTCACCCACCTGGAGTCGGACCGCGAGCTGTCCTTCCCGCTGGAGCTGGGCGCGCCGGTCGGCTCGCTCCAGCCGTTCGCCGCGTCCTTCCCGGTCGCCGAGCTGACCGCCGTCCGCGAGGCCTGGGCCGAGCTGGACCCGGCCGCCGCCGAGCGCAGCCGCGACCGCTGGGACGGCGCGTTGCTGCTCGCCGACGGCAGCACCGTCCCGCTGGCCTGGGACGACCGCAACGCGCCCGAGCGGCTGCACCTGGCGCTGAACCCCGACGCCCCGGTCACCGAGCGCCGGGCGCTCTACTCCAAGCCCTCCCCCGGCGGGTACCTCCAGTTCACCGACCAGGTGCTCCAGCCGCTGGTGGACGAGATCTCCGCGCGCGGCGCCGACGGCTTCCTGCTGAACGGCTCGTTCCCGCTGCCCGGCGCGCACCGCTGGGAGCTGGCGGTCCGGCACGAGTGGCTGGAGGAGGAGCACGTCTACCCGGTGGAGATCGCGGACGGCCGGTTCCGCACCGCGCTGCCCGCCGTGCCGACGGCCTCCTTCGCCGGCCGGGTGCCGCTCGCCAGGGGCACCTGGACCGTCGTCTTCCGCCCGGTCGGCGTGCCGGTGGCCGACCTGCCGGACGCCTGCGCGCTGGTCACTCCGGACTGCTTCGGGGCGCTGCCGATCGAGGTGGAGTCCCGCGGCAAGCGGATCACGCTGGAGCGCCGCAACCACGACGGCCTGTCGCTGGAGTCGCACCCGGTGCTGGCGCCCGAGGAGCGGGCGGGCTTCCGCCAGCGCCGGCTGCGGACCGAGGACTACCCGGCCGCCCGCCACGAGCCGCTGCGCGACGCGGTGCTGTACCACGTCGGCCTCCGCAGCGCGTACGCCGACTCGCCGCGGGCGGTCCACGAGGAACTGGTCCGCCGCGGCCTGCCCCTGGAGCACCTGTGGGGCAGCGACGACATGCAGGCCGAGCTGCCCAAGACCGCGACCACGGTCCGGGTCCTGAGCCCGGAGTGGATCGAGGCGCTGGCCACCGCCAAGTACATCGTGACCAGCACCCACCTGCCCGAGTTCTTCGTCCGCCGCCCCGGCCAGGTGGTCATCCAGACCTGGCACGGCACCCCGCTGAAGCAGATCGGCTTCGACTTCGAGAAGGTCTGGTTCACCGACACCGGCTACCTCAAGGGCCTGGCCCAGGAGGTCCCGAACTGGAACCTGCTGGTGGCCGGCAACCGCTGGTCGGCCCCGGTGCTGCGGCGCGCCTTCGACTTCAAGGGCGAGATCCTGGAGAGCGGTTCGCCCCGGAACGACCTGCTGTTCGCGGCCGACCGGGAGAAGACCGCCGAGCAGGTCCGGGAACGGCTCGGCCTGCCCGAGGGCAAGAAGGTCGTGCTCTACGCGCCGACCTGGCGCGAGGACCGGCGCCGGCCGCAGGACGGCTACCAGATCGACCTGCGGATCGACCTGGCGGCGGCCAAGGCCGCGCTCGGCGACGACCAGGTGCTGCTGGTGCGCCGGCACGAGCTGATGTGCGGCCAGATCCCGGACGCCGGCAACGGCTACATCTGGGACGTCGGCAGCTACCCCGACATGGCGGAGCTGCTGCTGATCGCCGACGTCCTGGTGACCGACTACTCGGCGAGCGTGTTCGACTTCGCGTCGACCGGCAAGCCGATGCTGTTCTTCACCTACGACCTGGAGCACTACCGGGACAACCTGCGCGGCTTCAGCCTGAACTTCGAGGCCGAGGCGCCCGGGCCGCTGCTGGCCACCTCCGAGGAGCTCGTCGCCGCACTCGGCCGGGTGGACGAGGTCGCGGCCGAGTACGCCGACAAGGCCGCCGCGTTCCGCGAGGCGTACTGCGACCTGGACGACGGCGGGGCCGCCGGCCGGGTGGTCGACGCGATGCTCCGCATCGAGGGCTAGGGCCCCGGGAGGCGGCCCGCACCCCCCGCAGAGGGGCGCCCCCCCGTTTGCGCGACCGACAGC
>NZ_JBHTWX010000163.1:6095-11950 GCF_042792155.1 Kitasatospora sp. NPDC056651
CGGGGGGGGGGGCGGGGCGGGGGGGGCCCCCGGTTCCCCCCCACGGGGGGGTTGGGCCCCGGGGCGCCCCCCACCACCCGGGGTGGGGGCCGCCTCCGCGTTTTCCGGAACCGTCCGGGCCGGGAGCCGCCAGAACGCCCGAACCATTTCCGGACCGGCGTTCCCGTAAATGAATTCCCCCGGGAATCTCGAAAAGGCGTGCAATTGACCCGGACGCCGTTTCCGGCTGGGATGTGACTTTCCCTCCGAAGGGACTGCCACCACCATGCCCGTGCTCACCCGGCTGGTCCTGCCGCACGCCGCTCCTCCGACGGCCGACCGCCGCCGAGCCGGCGACCGGGACGTCGACTTCGGGCTGCTGCGCGCCCACTGGCAGCGCCGCGGTCTGGAGCTCACCGGCTTCGCCCGCCCGCGCGGCCGGGACACCGGCCGGCCCGGCTCCGCCTGGACCTGGCTGACCCTGCGCCACGAGGACGGGGCCGAACCGCCGCTGCACCTGCGCTCCCGGCCCCGCCGGCTGCCCGAGGTCACCGACGACAGCGCGCAGCCCGAGCACAACCACGACTGGTCCGGCTTCACCGCGCTGATAGCCCCCGGCCGGCTGCGCCGCGGCGGCCACTGGCTGCTCGGCGACTGGCGGATCGAGGCCACGCTCTTCACCCGCCCGCGCCCCACCCGGGTGCGCCGCCAGTACGGCACCCTCGCGCCGCACTGGTGCGGCTCCGGCGAGTACCCGCCGGCCCGCTGGGTGGACCCCGAGGTCCGGCTCCAGCCCTACTTCGCGGACGGCCGGCTGCGGCTGCGCCTGGAACGCCCGGCCGTCCGGATCACCCGGGCCGACCCGGCCCCCGACGGCCTGGAGCTGAGCGGGATCGCCGCCGCCTGCCCCTCCGGCACCGTGCTGCGGCTGCGCCACCGGGAGAGCGACGCGGTGACCGGGCAGCCGCTCGCCCGCACCGGCAACACCTTCACCGTCCGGCTGCCGTACCGGCCGTTCACCGCCGACGGGCGCGGCCGCGGCGCGCCGGAGCACTGGGACGCCGAACTGCTGCGTCCGGACGGCGGCACCGAACCGCTCTGCCTGGACGAGCGCGGCGGCCCGGTGGCCGGCCAGCACCCGCTGCCCGGCGCCCCGGACCGGGTGCTGTACCTCAAGCACCTCGCCGACGGCCGGCTCCAGTTCTGCGTCCAGCCCGCGGCCGGCCTGGTCGACCGGATCGCCGTACGGGACGGCGGCTTCGAGTTGTCCGGCCACTGCCCGGCCGCGGACGGACTGGAGCTGGTGCTGCGGCACTCCGGCACCGCGGGCGAGGTCCGCGCCCCGCTCGCCACCGGCCCGGACGGCCGCTTCCTGGCCCGGGTGCCCGCCACCCGCACCGGTTCGGACGGCGCCGCGCTGCCACTGCGCAAGGGCCTCTGGGAGGCCGTGCTGGAGCCCGCCGGACGCCCCGGGGACGGCCGGCCGCTGCTCGCCGCACCCGCCGCGCTGCCCGCCGTGCCCGCCGCCACCACCGCCGGCGGCAAGCGGATCCTGCTGCAACGCCGTTGGCACGACACCCTGTTGGTGGACTCCACCCCGGTGCTCACCGCCACCGAGCGCAGCGCCTGGACGCAGCGGCGCCAGCGCACCGAGCACTACCCGGCCGCCCGCCGCGAGCCGCTGCGCGAGGCGGTGCTGTACGACGTGTTCGGCGGCCGCGGCTACGCCGACTCCCCGCGCGCGGTGCACGCCGAACTGGCCCGCCGGGGAGCCGGGTTGACGCACCTGTGGGTGGTCGACGACGCCCAGGCCGAAGTGCCGCCCGGGGTCGTCCCGGTGCGGATCTGGAGCCCGGAGTGGTACCGCGCGCTGGCCACCTGCCGGTACCTGGTCGGCAACACCCACTTCCCGGACTTCCTGGAGCGCCGCCCCGGCCAGGTCGTCGTGCAGACCTGGCACGGCTCACCGCTGAAGCGGATCGCCCACGACGTCGAGAACCCCTGGCTGGCCGACCGCGGCTACCTGGCGGCGCTCGACCGGGAGACCGCGCAGTGGAGCCTGCTGCTCTCCCCCAGCCCGTTCGCCACCCCGGTCCTGCGCCGCGCCTTCCGGTACCGCGGCGAGCTGCTGGAGTCCGGCTACCCGCGCAACGACGTGCTCGCCCGCCCGGACCCGCGCACCGTCGCGTCCGTCCGCCGCCGGCTCGGCGTCCCCGAGGGCCGGCGGATCGTGCTGTACGCGCCGACCTGGCGCGAGGACCAGCAGCGCGGCGACGGCGACGGCTTCCGGCTCGACCTGCGGCTGGACCTCGGCCACGCCCGGCGCCTGCTCGGCGCGGACCACGTGCTGCTGGTCCGTCCGCACGCGCACGTGCGCGAGCCGCTGCCGGGCGCCGGCGACGGGTTCCTGTACGACTGCGGGGACTACCCCGACCCGCAGGAACTGCTGCTGATCGCGGACGTCCTGGTGACGGACTACTCGTCGATCATGTTCGACTTCGCCATCACCGGCCGCCCGATGTACTTCTTCACCTACGACCTGGAGCACTACCGCGACACCCTGCGCGGCTTCTACTTCGACTTCGAGCCGAACGCCCCCGGCCCGTTGGTGCCGACCTCGGCCGCGCTGCTCGGCGCGCTGCGCGAACTCGCCGACGGCGGCGGCGCACTGCCGCCGGGCTACGCGGAGCGCTACCGGCGCTTCCGGGCCGAGCACTGCGGGCTGGACGACGGCGGCGCGGCCCGCCGGGTGGTCGACCGGATGCTCGAACTCGGGCGGGCTGCGGAACGGGCGGGGAGCCGGTCCGGGCGCCGGTCCGGGCGCCGGACCGCGAGCCGGGCCTGGGCTCAGCCGAAGGAGTAGGACCGCCAGGGCCGCCAGACCTCGTCCGCGTCGAAGCGGGAGAGGCCGAAGCCCGGCACCGGGAAGGCCGCCCGGAAGCCGCGCGCCTGCTCGTACGCCTGGTCCAGCACGTCGTCCGGCAGGCCGTGGGCCACCGTCACGTGCGGGTGGTACGGGAAGGCCAGCTCGCGGGCCAGCGGGCCGGAGCGGATGTCCGCCTCCAGCAGCCGGCACTCCTGCGCGCCCTCCTCGACCCGGACGTACACCACCGGGGAGACCGGGCGGAAGGTCCCGCCGCCGCGCAGCAGCATCCGGAACGGCCGGTGTGCGGCCGCCACCGCCGCCAGGTGCTCCTCGATCTTCGGCAGGTCCTCGGCGGGCACCTCGGTCGGCGGCAGCAGGGTGACGTGCGTGGGTATCGACCGGGCCAGCGGATCGCCGTGCCCGGCCCGGGCGTCCTGGACCGCCTTGCCGTACGGGTCCGGGACGCTCACGGACACGCCGATGGTGACGACCTCGGGGAGGTCGCCACCACCGGGCAGGTGCGTGAGGGGAGTCACCGCTTGGCGGCCGGGAGGAAGCCGATCCGGTCGTACACCGTCTCCAGCGTCACCGACGCCACCTCACGGGCCTTCTCGGCACCGATCGCCAGCACCCGGTCCAGCTCCGCCGGGTCGTCCAGGAAGCCGCGGGTGCGCTCCTGGAACGGCGTCACCCACTCGGTGAACAGCTCGGCCAGCTCGGTCTTCAGGGCGCCGTACATCTTGCCCTCGAAGTGCGCGACCAGCTGGTCGATCGTCTGGCCGCTGAGCGCGGAGTGGATGCGCAGCAGGTTGGAGACGCCGGCCTTCTCCTGCTCGTCGTAGGAGACGACGGTGCCGGTGTCGGTGACGGCGCTCTTGAACTTCTTGGCGCTGACCTTCGCCTCGTCCAGCAGGCTCACCAGACCCTTGGGCGAGGAGGCCGACTTGCTCATCTTCACGCCCGGGTCCTGGAGGTCCTGGATCTTCGCCGTCTCCTTGAGGATGTACGGCTTCGGGACCGTGAAGGTCGGGCTGTAGCGGGTGTTGAAGCGCTCGGCGAGGTCGCGGGTGATCTCCACGTGCTGGCGCTGGTCCTCGCCGACCGGGACGGCGTCCGCCTGGTAGAGCAGGATGTCCGCGATCTGCAGGACCGGGTAGGTGAACAGGCCGACGGTGGTGCCCTCGGCGCCGTACCGGGAGGACTTGTCCTTGAACTGGGTCATCCGGGAGGCCTCGCCGAACCCGGTGAGGCAGTTCATCACCCAGGCGAGCTGCGCGTGCTCGGGCACGTGCGACTGGATGAACAGCGTGCAGTTCTCCGGGTCCAGGCCGGCACCGAGCAGCTGGGCGGCGGAGACCCGGGTGTTCTCGCGCAGCGTCGCCGGGTCCTGCGGCACCGTGATGGCGTGCAGGTCGACCACCATGTAGAAGGCGTCGTTGTCCTTCTGGAGGTCGACCCACTGGCGCACCGCACCCAGGTAGTTGCCGAGGTGGAACGAGCCGGAGGTGGGCTGGATGCCGGAGAGCACCCGGGGACGGTCCTTGACCGGACCAGTGACCGCTGCGTTGACCATGCGGGCCATTCTTCCAGTTCCACGGCTCGCTCAGGAAACCTCCGCCCCCGGTGGTTCGGTCAGTGTGACCGCACTCACCCCCACCCGGGCGATCCGCCGGCCCTCGACCTTGGCCACCGTCAGCAGCACTCCGCCGCCCTCGACCGGGACGTGCACCTGGTCGCCGTCCCGGGGCAGCCGGCCGAGCGCGGCGACCAGGCAGCCGGCCACCGTCTCGTACGGGCCCTCGGGCAGGGTGACGCCGGTCTCCTCGGCGAAGTCGCCGAGGTTGAGCAGGCCGTCCAGTTCCATGCCGCCGCCGGCCAGCCGCCGGGTGGGGGCGGCCTCCGGGCTGTCGTACTCGTCCCGGATCTCGCCGATCACCTCCTCGACCAGGTCCTCCAGGGTGACGATCCCGGCGGTGCCGCCGTACTCGTCCACCACGATGGCCAGGTGGTGGCCCTCCCTGCGCATCTCGCCCATCGCCTCCAGCACCAGCTTGGTGCCGGGCAGCAGCTTGACCGGGCGGGCCAGGTCGCGGACCTTGGCGGCCTGCTCGCCGCGGGCGCCGTACAGGTCGCGGACGTGGACGAAGCCGACCACCGCGTCGGCGCTGCCCTCGACCACCGGGTAGCGCGAGTGCGGCGAGGTGTCGGCCTGCCGGCGGACGGCGGTCAGCGGGCGCTCGGCGTCCAGGAAGGTCACCTCGGTGCGCGGGACCATCACCTCGCGCAGCTGGCGCTCCCCGGCGGAGAACACATCGGCGATCAACGCCCGTTCGTCGCTTCCCAGTTCGGTGTTGGCGGCGACCAGGCCACGCAGTTCCTCGGAGCTCATCGAGCCGCGGCCGGCGGTCGGATCCCCGCCGAGCAGTCTGACCATCAGATTGGTGGAGTGGCCCAGCAGCCAGATCACCGGACGCAGCACCACCGACATCACATCCACCACCGGGGCCGCGATGACCGCGATGGACTCGGCGCGCTGCAAGCCGATCCGCTTGGGGGTCAGCTCGCCCAGCACCAGCGAGGCGTAGCTGATCGCCAGGGTGAGGCCGACCAGCGCCACCGCGTCGGCCACGCCCCGGGAGAGCCCGGCCCGGACGAACAACGGGGCGACCTTGCCGGCCAGGGTGTCCGCGCCGAAGGCGGCGGACAGGAAGCCCATGCAGGTCACCCCGACCTGGACGGCGGCCAGGAAGCGGTTCGGATCGGCGGCCAGGTGCGCGGCCCGGGCCGAGCGCCGGGTGCCGCGCGCCTCCAGCGTCCGGATCTGGCCCTCGCGCAGCGAGATCAGCGAGATCTCGGCGACGTTGAACAACCCGCCCAGCAGGATGAAGACGAGGACGAGTGCGGCGTCCCCGAGTGTTTCGTTCACAGCGGGCCAGTGTAGGGCGGCCGGTCCCGGCCGGGGCCGGACACGACGGCGGCCGGACACGACGGCGGCCGGACACGACGGCGG
>NZ_JBHTWX010000164.1:0-11233 GCF_042792155.1 Kitasatospora sp. NPDC056651
CCGCCGCGATCTGGCACAACTGGAACACCGGGGCCACGATCAAGCGCTCACTCATCGCCTATGACCACTGAGAACATCGGACTCATTCATCTAGGCCAGGTGGGTGAGAAGGAGGTCGGTGAGCCGTTCGGGGGTGCGCAGCGGGAGGTAGTGGTCGGCGTCCGGGACGAGGTGGCCGCGGGCGCCCGGGATGTCGGCGGCGAGCCGCCGCGCGATCGCCGCGATCTCCGGATGGTCGCGGTCGCCGTGGACGACGAGGGTGGGCGCGGTGACCGTGCCGAGCAGCGGCTCGGCCGCCCGGGCCGGGGCGCCCGCGAGGTGGTGCTCGCTGACGATCCTGCGGGCGGCGTTCTCCTCGACCATCGTCGCGATCAGCTCGCCGCCCGGTGCGCCGCGGCCCATCGCGGCCCAGACGGAGAGCTCCAGCTCGGCCAGCGCCGCCGCGTCGCCGCGCCGCCGGGCCTCGGCGTAGGTGGTGGTCTCCGGGGACGGCGGCCAGTCGTGGCCGCTGACCGAGGCGCCGACCAGGCCGAGCGCGGCGACCCGGTCCGGGTGGGCCAGGGCGAAGTCCAGCGCCGTCTCCCCGCCCATGCTCAGGCCGACCAGCGCGGCGCTGCCCAGCTCGAAGTGGTCCAGCACGGCGGTCAGGTCCGCGACGTCGTCGAAGGTCCGCTCCGGGGCGTCGGACCGGCCGAGGCCCCGGGCGTCGTAGCGGATCACGTCGTGGTGCCGGGCGAGGGCCGGGGCGACGGCGTCCCAGAGCCGGGAGTCCATGCCGGAGCCGTGCAGCAGCACCACCGGGCTGCCGGAGCCACTGCGCTCGGCCCACAGCAGGCCGCCGCCGGGAGCGGGGACGGGGAACTCGACGGCGGGGGGATCGGTGCGCGGGCTCATCCGGTGATGATCGCAGAGCCCCCGACGGCCCTGTCGACCGGTTTTCGGGCAGGCCCGAGGCCCCTCTCAGGGCAGCCGGACCGGCATCAGGACGGAGAAGGTGCCCGTGCGACCGGGGGTGCGGACGGCCAGCGGGGCGATCGGGCCGCCGAGTTCGAGGAGCAGTTGCCCGGGCGGTCCGGGCCGCCCCGCGTCGAGGGCGTCGAGCAGGAAGTCCCGGTTGACGGCCAGCCGGTAGCCCTCGGGGGCCGGGTCGTCGGCGACGGTCAGCCGGCCGTCCCCGGTCAGGGTCAGGACGGTGACCTCGCAGTCGGCGCCGTCCGGGCCGGAGGGCAGGGTGCGGGTGGCGCCGGTCTCCACGGCGGCGCGCAGTTCGGCGGCGGCGAGGGTGATCCGGTGCTCCGGTTCGAGCCTGGTGAGGGCGCGGTGGTCGGGGTAGTCGAAGTCCAGGGCGGCGCCCTCGATCCGGTGCTCGCCGAGGTCGGCGCGGACCAGCCCGCCGCCCAGGGTGAGCGCCACCGCGGAGGCTCCCGCGCCGAGCAGCGCGCGCAGCGCGTCCACCAGCGCGGTCGGGACGATGGTGCCGGTGACCGGCAGGTCGGCCGGGTCCGCGGCGACGGCGGGCACCTCGGCGAGGGCCATCCGGTAGCGGTCGGTGGCGACCAGGCGCAGCACCGGGCCGTCCGGCTCGAAGAGCACCCCGGCGAGCGAGGGCGGCTCGGGGTCGTCGCCGACCGCGAAGCGGACCGCGTCCAGGGCGGCGGCGAGGCCCTCGGCCCGTACGGTGAGCCGCAGTTCGGCGGGGGTGGTGGTCATCGGCTGCTCCCTCTGCTCGATCATCGCGTGGATCAGGGAGAGTTCGCGGCGGGCGTCGGCGAGGCCGTCCTCCAGCCGACGCAGGTGCGCGTCGAGCACCCGCCGGACCTCACCGCCGCCGGGTTCGGCGCCCAGGACGGCGCGGACGGCCGGCAGCGGCAGGCCGACCCGGCGCAGCCGGGCCAGCAGCCGGGCGTCCGCGAGCTGGCCGGGCCGGTACCAGCGGTAGCCGGTCCGCGGGTCGACCCAGGCGGGGGTGAGCACCCCGGCGCCGTCGTAGTAGCGCAGGGTGCCGACGCCCAGGCCGCTGGCGCGGGCCAGCTCGCCGATGCTGTACAGCTCGCTCTCCATGGCGGTGACTCTGCGGGCTCGACCCGGTCGAGGGTCAAGCGGAGCGGTCGGCGAGGTGGACCAGCTTCCGCGGGTTGCGGACGACCCGGATCTCCGAGATCCGCGCGGTGCCGTCGGGCTGCTCGGCGAACTCGAACACCGAGACGGAGTCGACCTCGCCGTCCACGGTGATCAGCGCCCCCGGGTCGCCGTTGACCAGGACCGGCCGGGCGGCGGCGCCCTCGCCGAGCCGGCCGAGCACCCCGAGGATGAAGCGGGCGACGTTCTCGGCGCCGGTGACCGGCCGCCGCGCGGCACTGATCACGCCGCCGCCGTCGGTCCAGCCGGTGACGTCGGGGGCGAGCAGTTCGAGCATCCGGTTGAGGTCGCCGCCGACGCAGGCCGACAGGAACTCGTCGGTGGCCCGGCGGCGCAGCTCGGGCGGGGCGTCGTAGCGGGGCCGGCGGGCGCGCACGTGCGCCCGGGCCCGGCTCCCGACCTGGCGGCAGGCGGCCTCGGTGCGGTCCAGGGCCTCGGCGATCTCCTGGTAGGAGAAGCCGAAGGCCTCCTTGAGCACGAACACCGCCCGCTCCAGCGGGGACAGGCTCTCCAGCACCACCAGCAGGGCGACCGAGACGGTCTCGGCCCGCTCGACGCCGTCGGTCGCGTCCGGCTCGGTGACCAGCGGTTCGGGCAGCCAGGGGCCGACGTAGGACTCGCGGCGGACGGCGGCCGAGTCCAGCTTGTTGAGCGCGAGGTTGGTGACCGTACGGGCGAGGAAGCCGCCGGGGCTGGCGACCGGGCCGGTGACCCGGCTCCAGCGCAGCCAGGTGTCCTGGACCAGGTCCTCGGCGTCGGCGACGCTGCCGAGCATCCGGTAGGCGATGCCGAAGACCGTCCGCCGGTGCTGCTCGAAGTCGGCGAGGCGGGTCTCAGACGTTTCGGTCACGCCCGGGACGCTACCGCACGGTAGGGGATCACGAGCGGAAGGCCCGGTACGCGGGGTCGAGCACGGCGGCGAGGTCGCGGCCGTACGCGGTGATGCCGGCGCGGCCGAGGCGGCGCAGCGAGGGTTCGTCCTGGTCGTCCTCCCGGGGCGGGGCGGGGCGCAGGGTGAAGTCGCCGCGCCAGTAGGCGGCGACGTTCACCACGGGTGGGGGCTGTTCGGTCATGCGTCCTCCTCGGTGACGGCGGCTTCCTCGGCTGCGGCGTCGTCCTCGGCGACGGCGGCTTCCTCGGCCACGGCGTCGTCCTCGGCCACGGCGTCCTCCCGGGTGAGGGCGACCAGTTCGCGCAGCGCCTCGACCGGCAGGTCGGTGAGCCAGTGCTCCCCCTCCCCCACCACCGTCTCGGCCAACGAGCGTTTGGCGGCGAGGAGTTCGTCGATCCGCTCCTCGACGGTGCCGACGCAGACCAGCCGGCGGACCTGGACGTCGCGGCGCTGGCCGATCCGGAAGGCCCGGTCGGTGGCCTGCTCCTCGACCGCCGGGTTCCACCAGCGGTCCAGGTGGATCACCTGGTTGGCGGCGGTCAGGTTGAGGCCGGTGCCGCCGGCCCGTAGCGAGAGCAGGAACACCCTTGGCCCGTCCGGGGATTGGAAGCGCTCGACCAGCTCCTCACGGCGCGTCCGGGTCAGGCCGCCGTGCAGGTACAGCACCTCCTCGCCGAGCCGGCGCTCCAGGTACGGGCGGAGCATCGCGCCGAACTCGGCGTACTGGGTGAAGACCAGGCTCCGGTCCCCCTCGGCCAGCGCCTCCTCCAGCAGCTCGGCCAGCCGGGCGACCTTGCCCGATCGGCCGCCCACCGCCGAGCCGTCGTGCAGGAGTTGGGCCGGGTGGTTGCAGACCTGCTTGAGCTTGCCGATCGCGGCCAGCACCGTGCCGCGCCGCTCCACGCCCCGGATGCCCTCGACCCGCCGCAGCAGGTCGGCGACCACGGCCTGGTAGAGGCCGGCCTGCTCGGCGGTGAGGTTGCACCACACCGTCATCTCCTGCTTGGCGGGCAGTTCGGCCGCCACGGCCGGGTCGGACTTGACCCGGCGCAGCACGAACGGGGCGGTGCGGCGCCGGAGTTCGGCGGTGCGCTCGGGGCTGCGGTGCAGCTCGACCGGGATCGCGTAGCGCTCCTTGAAGCGTTCGGCCGGGCCGAGCAGGCCGGGGTTGGCGAAGTCCAGGACGGCGTGCAGCTCGGAGAGCCGGTTCTCCACCGGGGTGCCGGTGAGCGCGATCCGGTGGCGGGTCACGGGCAGCGAGCGGACCGCCCGGGACTGTGCGGTGCCGGTGTTCTTGATGTGCTGGGCCTCGTCGGCGACCACCCGGCGCCAGCGGATCGCCCGCAGCGCGGCGTGGTCGCGCTGGACCAGGCCGTAGGTGGTGATGACGAGGTCCACGCCCCGTACGGCTTCGGCGAGCCGGTCCGCGCCGAGGCGGCCGGCGCCGTGGTGGACGTGACGGCGCAGGCCGGGGGCGAAGCGTTCGGCCTCGCGCTGCCAGTTGCCGACCAGGGACATCGGGCAGACCAGCAGGGTGGGGCCGGGCCCGCCCTGTTCGGTTTGCTCCGCGGCCTGTACGGCTTGCCCCGCGGGCCGCCCCGCGGGGCGCCCGGCGGCCTGTTCGGCGGCCTGTTCGGCGGCCTTCTCCGCGGCCAGCAGGGCGAGGGTCTGGACGGTCTTGCCGAGGCCCATGTCGTCGGCCAGCACGGCACCGAGGCCGAGCCCGGCCATGGTCCACAGCCAGGCCAGCCCGCGCTCCTGGTACGGACGCAGCACAGCCCGGAAGTCCTCCGGCAGCTCCGGCGCCGGGGCGGCGCCGGCCCGGCCGGCGAGCAGGTCACCGAGCGGGCCCCGCGCGTGCACCGAGGTGACGGGCAGCCCGGCGACCGTCGGCTCCGGATCGAGGGCGAGCCGCAGCAGTTCGGAGGCGGCGAGCACGCCGTCGCGACGGTCGGCGAGGAAGGCGAGCGCGGCGGCGATCTGCGCCGGGTCGGCCTCCAGCCAGGTGCCGCGCACTCGGACCAACCCCTGTTTGGCGGCGGCGAGTTCGGCCAGCTCCCGGTCGGTGAGCGGTGCCCCCTCCGGGTCCAGCGCGGCCTGCCAGCGGAAGGCGACCACGGCGTCCCGGTCCACCTGGCTGGTGACGGCGAGCGAGCCCGGCGCGGGCGGGGTGGTGGCGCGCAGCGCGAGCCCGAGCCGGGGGCGGCGGCGCCACCAGGCGGGCAGCAGCACCCCGAAGCCGCCCTCGGCGAGGGCGGGCGCGGCGGTGCGCAGGAAGTCCAGGGCGCCGGCCCGGTCGAGCGGCAGGGCGGACGGGCGGGAGCGGTGGCGCAGCGCGTCCAGGGCGGGCCAGCGGTGGGCGGCGCGGGCGAGTTCGGCGACCAGGACCTCGACCGGGTCGGCGGCCTTGCGGGCGAGGGCGGCGTGGGCCGCGCCGCCCTCGTGCAGGTCGGCGGCGCGGACCAGCAGCGAGGGTTCGTCCACGGCCTGGAGCAGGAACTCCAGCTGCCAGGCGTCGTCGGAGGGGCGGCCTTCGGGGTCGTCCGGGTCGGGGCCGAGCGGCTCGACCAGGCGGAAGCAGAGGCGCAGTGCCGGGTCCACGGGCTCGGCGGCGGCGTACCAGGCGCCGAGCCGGTCGCGCAGGTCGGCGAGCTCCTCCGGCGGGGCATCGTCGAGGCGGCCGTCGGGGGTGGTGAGGGCGTGCAGCCAGCGCTCGGCGACGGCCTCGCCCGGCGCCGGGAAGGGCGTGTCGGCCAGGGCCGCACGGGCCTCGGCGTCCACCAGTGCGCCCAGTGCGGCGCCCAGCAGCGCCTCCGCGCCGCCGGGGCCGTGCGGCCGCTCCGCGTCGGCGAGGCCGTGCGACCACTCCGCGCTGCCCGGGCCGTGCGGCCGCTCGGCGTTGCCGGGGCCGTGCGACCACTCCCCACCGCCCGCTCCGTGCGGCCACTCCCCCAGCAGGACGGGCGGGCAGCCGGCCGCCAGGGCCGCGGCCTCGCGGCGCCCGGCCGGGGTGGGGTCGGGCCGCCACCGGGCCCACCGGCGCTCGTCCGCCAGGACCGGCAGCGGCAGCACCCGGCCCCGGCCGACCGTGCGCCAGGCGAGGTCGTGCACGGCGGTGAGCCAGCGCAGCGAGGGGCCGTGGACCACCTCGACCCGTCCGGCGCCGGGCAGGTCGGTGCTGGTGACGGCCCAGAGCGGGTCGAAGACCTCGCCGAGCAGCTGGGCGGCGGCCGGGGCGTCGAAGAGCAGTGCCGGCACCCGCCAGGGTGTGAGGACGGCGGCGCCGCGCGGCGGGGTGACCGGAAGGTCGGGCGAGGGTGCGGGGAGGGTGCCGACGGTGGGCAGCAGCAGGGTGGCCCAGCGTTCGGGGGCCTGTCCGGCGAGCCAGCCGAGGCCCGGGCCGATGCCGCCGAGCACGGCGGCCAGCTCGCCGGCCGGGCAGGCGTAGGGGTGGGCGCGCGGGGCGGGCCGGTCGGGGCGCGGTTCGGCGGCGCCTGGGTGGGCGCGGGCGTCCTCGGCCCAGAGCGCCAGCCGCGCGTCCGCCCGCCAGAGCGCGTGCAGGGCGAACATCGGGGGGCCTTCCGGGCGGGGGCGGAACCGTCCTTCGCAGCCTAGCCGGGAGGGCCGACAGGGCCGGTCCGCTGGGCCGTCCGGGGGAAGCCGGAACGCCATGGTTGAAAATTGAACGAAGTTGCCCTACGCTGGAGCCAACAAGTTGAAGCCTAAACAACCGGCTTCGAACCAAGGAGGAAGCCATGGGCCTGTTCAACCGCACCAAGACCGTCACCGCCCCCGCCGCGACCGTCGCCCCGACCCCGGCCGGGCCGGACCTCGCCCACCTGACCGGCGACTGGGCCATCGACAGCACCCACAGCGAGATCGGATTCTCGGTCCGCCACGCGATGGTCACCAACGTCAAGGGCCGCTTCACCGAGTACGACGGCAAGCTGCACCTGGACGGGAGCCACCCGGGCAAGTCCTCGGCGGAGCTGGTGATCAAGGTCGCGAGCGTCGACACCAACCAGGCCCAGCGTGACGAGCACCTGCGCACCGGCGACTTCTTCGCCATCGACGCCCACCCGGAGATCCACTTCCGCAGCACCTCCGCCGAGCTGGTCCACGGCGACTCGTACCGGATGACCGGCGACCTCACGATCAAGGGCACCACCCGCCCGATCGTGCTGGAGCTGGAGTACACCGGCAGCGCCACCGACGCGTACGGCGCCGACCGGGTCGGCTTCGAGGGCAAGGCCGTCGTCGACCGCACCGACTTCGGTCTGACCTACAACGCGGCGCTGGAGACCGGCGGCGTGCTGATCGGCGAGAAGGTCAAGCTCAGCTTCGACATCTCCGCCGTCAAGGCCGGCTGAGGCCACCCCGGACGACCGCCCCTGCCCACCCCCCGGGGCAGGGGCGGTTCCGGCTGCTGTCGCGACCCCTACGACAGCAGCGCCGCGTCCGCCGCGGGCAGCCAGCTGCCCGGCGGGCGGCGCAGCCAGCCCTCGGCCGCACCGAGCGCACCCACCGCCCCGGCCAGCGCCCGCATCCCGGGGTGACGCTCGCCGGGCCGGTGCACCAGGCTGACCAGGCTCAGCGGCACCGGCTCCACCAGCGGCACGGTCACCGTCCCCGGGATCCGCGGCCCGCCGACCGTGGTCATCATCGGATCGCCGTGCCGGGCCAGGTAGCGGGCGGCCTCGTCCACACCCACCGGTGGCACGTGCGGGGCGGCCGCCGTCAGGCCGTGCTCGCGCAGCAGCCGGGTGCCCAGGTCGGCCCACTCGGTGGTGGCCGGGTTGCCCGCGCAGACGTCGACGGGGTGGCCGGCCAGCTCCGCCAGCCGTATGGCGAGGCGGTCGGCGAGCGGGTGGGTGTCCGCCATCATCACCGCGATCGGCACCAACCGGACTGGCAGCTGGCCGAGTTGGCCGCGCAGCGGAGCGGGGAGCCCGGCGAAGCGGCCGAACGAGGCGTCCAGCCGGTGGGCCAGCAGTTCGGCGGCGGCCGCGGCCAGTCCGCCGTGGAAGCGGGCCAGCAGCTCGCCCTCCGGCCAGCCGGCGCGGGCCCGTTCGAGCACCCGGCCGGGGGTGAAGTCCGGGCCGGTGACGTCGCTGTTGAGATCGACCAGCAGCGGCCGGGCGGCCCCGGCGCCGGTCGCGGCCTCGGCGAGGATCTCGTCGTGCAGCGCCAGGAACCGGCGCGCCCGGGGCAGCAACCGCTGCCCGGCCGGGGTGAGTTCGACGCTGCGGGTGGTGCGGGTGAACAGCACGTCACCGAGCAGCCCCTCCAGCGCCCGGACGTCCCGGCTGAGCGCCTGCTGGGCGATGTGCAGCCGCTCGGCGGCCCGGCCGAAGTGCAGGGTCTCGGCGGTCGCGACGAAGCCGCGGAGCAGGCGGGGGTGCAGGTCGCGGGGCATGGACGGCAGATTAACAACAGCGCGTTGTGAGTGCGGCGAACCAGGTGTTGGACGGCCCGCTCATGGCGGTAGCAGGCTGAGGGCACCCCCTTCCGCCCTGCTCACAGGAGCCCGATGCCCCCGCGCGCCCTCCTCACCTCCTACCGTCGGCTGTTCGCGGCCCCCGGCGCAGTCGCCTTCACCCTGGCCGGACTGCTCGGCCGGCTGGCGCTGTCGATGTACGGCGTCTCGCTGGTGGTGCTGCTCTCCGAGCGGCGCGGCTCGTACGGGCTGGCCGGGGCGGTCTCGGCGGTCGGGCTGGTCACCGGCGCGATCGGGATGCCGCTCATCGGACGACTGGTGGACCGGTACGGGCAGGCGCGGGTGACGGTACCGGCCGCGCTGTACAGCGCCGTCCCGATGGCCGCCCTGCTGCTCTGCGTCCACCTCGGCGCACCCGGCTGGACGCTCTTCCTCTGCTCCGCGGCCTGCTCGGCCATGCCCAACCTCGGCGGCATGGCCCGCTCCCGCTGGGCGCACCTGCACCGGGACGACCCGGCCGCCCGGCACCTGGCCAACTCCTTCGAGCAGGCGCTGGACGAACTCTGCTTCATGGCCGGGCCGGTGCTCGCCATGCTGCTCTGCACGACGCTCGCCCCGGAGGCCGGACTGCTCGCCACCGGCGCCCTCGGCACCGCCGGCGCCCTGCTGTTCGCCGCCCAGCGGCGCACCGAACCGCCCCTGCCCGTCCGGGAATCCGCCGAGCGGCGGCACGGCTCGCCACTGCGGGCGCCCGGACTGCGGGTGCTGGTGCTGACCTTCCTGGCCACCGGCATGGTCTTCGGCGCGACCGAGATCACCACCGTGGCGTACGCCGACGCGCTCGGCCACAAGGCCACGGCCGGTCTGCTGCTGGCCCTGGTCGCGGGCGGCTCCTGCGTGGCCGGGCTGCTGTTCGGCCTGCTGACGCCGCACCGGGCACCCGGCACCCGCTTCCTGCTCTGTGCCGCGGCGATGGCCGCGGTGCTGCTGCTGCCGCTCGCCGCCGGGCTCGGCGGGGCCGGGCTCGGGGTGCTCGGGGTGGTGCTGTTCACGGCGGGCACCGCCACGGCGCCGACCATGGTGACCGGGATGACGCTGGTCCAGGAGCTACTGCCACGGCGGCAGTTCAACGAGGGGATGGCGATGGCGGTGTCGGGCATCGTGGTCGGCATCTCGGCCGGGGCCGCGCTCGCCGGGACGGTCGCCGAGCGGGCCGCGCCGGGGACGGGCTACGCGCTGCCCGCCGTGGCCGCCGGACTGGCGCTGGTGATCGCGCTGGCGGGGCGGCGGCACCTGGCGGGGCCGCCGCACTCGACCGGGCGCGGGGCGGCGAACGGGCTGGTGAACGGGCCCGTGGCGGGGCCTCTGGCCGGGCCGGTCGAAAATGCCGAGCCGATTGTCAGTCCCACCCTCTAACGTCGAGGCATGGGGGAAATCACTTACGTCCGAGGCGATGCCACCACGCCCCAGGGCAAGGGCGTGAAGGTGATCGCGCACGTCTGCAACGACCTCGGCGGCTGGGGCAAGGGCTTCGTGCTCGCGCTCTCCAGACGCTGGCCCGAGCCCGAGGCGGCGTACCGGCGCTGGCACCGGGAGCGGGCGGAGAACGACTTCGGCCTCGGCGCCGTCCAGTTGGTGCCGGTCGATCCGCGCACCTGGGTGGCCAACCTGGTCGGCCAGCGCGGCATCCGCACCGGGCGCTCCACCGGAGTGCCGGTGCGGTACGAGGCGATCGACACCGGGCTGGCGGCCATCGGTGAGCACGCGCTCCGGCTCGGCGCCTCCGTCCACATGCCGCGGATCGGCTGCGGCCTGGCGGGCGGGCGCTGGGAGAAGATCGAGCCGCTGATCACCGCCCGGCTGACGGCCCGGGGCGTCCCGGTGACCGTCTACGACTTCGACTGACCCGACCGGCCCGGACCGCTTTCGGGCCTTCCTTCCACCGGCCTCCTACCGATCCGTCGACTCCGGCCGGTCGGATCCGACCGCAACCCGCCCGGCCGGCCAGGCGTACACGTACTCGGGCAGCAGGAATCCACCGGGGAACTCCCCCTCCTGCGCCCGGACCCGCTCGGCGCCCTCGCGCTCGTAGAAGGCGATCGCGCGGGTGTTGTCCCGCAGCACCTCCAGGGAGAGTCCGGCCCCGGGGTGCCGCTCGGCGACATGGGCGCGGGCCGCCGCCAGCAGCTCGCGACCGATGCCGCCACCGTTCAGGCCGGGGCGCACGTGCAGGTTGTCGATCAGCACCCCGCCGTCCGGCTGCGGGACGAGGTAGATGAACCCGACCACCTCGCCGGCCCGTTCGGCTACCAGGAGCTCCGGCGTGTTCTCCGGCTCCCCGTAGTCGACGACCAGGCGCAGACTCCACAGCTCACGGCGCTGGGCGACCATCCCGTCGCCCAACGCCTCCTCCGGGACGATCCCCCGATAGGTGGTGCGCCAGCTGTGGGCGTGCAGTTCGGCGATTGACCCGGCGTCCTGCACGCCACCGCGTCGAATGACGGTCTGCCCTGAACTGATCATGTGACCAGCCTCCCACAGAGATGGAGTTGAACATGTTCAACCGAAGCGCGTACAGTTCCGTCCAGCTTTTGAACGCGTTCGAACCGATGGGGGTTTTCATGGCACCGGGTGCGGAGGGGGCAGCCGGTAACACGAACACCGACACCGGATGGAACGTCGTCTCCGGCTAGGCTCGTGCCCGTGGACGACCTGGCAGCGACGAACCGAACGGACGGCGGGAACGGCACGGCCGAGGCTTCGGC